>NZ_JBCGFQ010000025.1:0-91672 GCF_040984075.1 Pseudomonas sp. I2 | reverse complement strand
CACCCACCCCTCTTCACCGTAAACCCCGACATCTGCGCCCACGATGCCCTGGTCCACGTAGCGCTTTACCTGCGCTGTGCCTACGAAACCGGCTACAAGGCGCTTGACCACCTGGGTGAATCAGGTCGAGGCATGTACTGGTCGAGCTTGCATGCGATCGAGATGGCCGAGGGATTGGTGGAGGCCATGCTGGATGACATCGAGTCTGCGCCAACGGGGCAGCAGGGAGCCTGAAGCAAGGCAGGCAGAGCCTCATCAGGTCTAGCCCATTCGCGGGCAAGCCCGCTCCCACATGGCCCTGCAAATCACATCGTTGGTGATCGACTCAGAACCCTGTGGGAGCGGGCTTGCCCGCGAATGGGCCGCAGCGCGGCCCCGGGTTCAGGGCAGCAGGACCGTCGAACCCACCGTCCGGCGCGCCGACAATTGCGCTTGTGCCTTGGCCGCCTCGCTCAGCGGGTACCGTTGCTGGATATCCACCACCAGCTTGCCGCTGGTGATCATGCCGAACAGGTCATCGGCCATCAGTTGGGTGTTCTCGGCATTGTTGGCATAGGACGCCAGGGTCGGCCGGGTGACGTACAGCGAGCCCTTCTGCGCCAGGATGCCGAGGTTCACGCCGGTCACCGCGCCGGAGGCATTGCCGAAGCTCACCATCAACCCGCGCGGGCGCAGGCAGTCGAGCGAGGTCAGCCAGGTGTCGGCGCCCACGCCGTCGTAGACCACCGGGCACTTTTTGCCGTCGGTCAGTTCCAGCACCCGCTGCGCCACGTCCTCGCGGCTGTAGTCGATGGTTTCCCACGCACCCAGCGCCTTGGCGCGTTCGGCCTTTTCAGCCGAGCTCACGGTGCCGATCAGCTTGGCGCCCAGGGCCTTGGCCCACTGGCAGGCCAGGGAGCCGACCCCGCCGGCGGCGGCATGGAACAGAATGATGTCGCCATGCTGCACGGCGTAGGTCTGCTTGAGCAGGTACTGCACGGTCAGGCCCTTGAGCATCACCGCCGCGGCCTGTTCGAAGCTGATCGCCTCTGGCAACTTGACCAGGTTGGCCTCCGGCAAGGTGTGCACCTCGCTGTAGGCGCCCAGCGGCCCGCCGGCGTAGGCCACACGGTCGCCGACCTGCAGGCGGGTCACCCCCTCGCCCACCGCCTCGACCACGCCGGCCGCCTCGGTGCCCAGGCCCGAAGGCAGTGCGGGCGGTGCGTACAGCCCACTGCGAAAGTAGGTGTCGATGAAGTTCAGGCCGACCGCATGGTTACGCACGCGAACCTGCTGCGGGCCGGGTGGGGCCGGATCGAACTCGACCCACTGCAACACCTCTGGGCCGCCATGCTGGCTGAACTGGATACGCTTGGCCATCTCGCACTCCTGTTGTCGGGATTGGGACAGGCCCTCTATCGGACGCCTTTGCTTGATCGCCGTCAACTGCGGCGTGGCGGCCGCCGGTGGTATGCTAGCCGGCGAATTTCTTCTCCGCTCCTTCCAGGTGACCCGATGACCAGCCGCACCGAGGCCGTGAAAGCCTACCTGCTCGACCTGCAAGACCGCATCTGCTCTGCCCTCGAGAACGAAGACGGCGGCGCCCGCTTCGTCGAGGATGCCTGGGTGCGCGAAGCCGGTGGCGGTGGCCGCACGCGGGTGATCGGCGAGGGCAAGGTGATCGAGAAAGGTGGCGTGAACTTCTCCCACGTGTTCGGTGCCGGCCTGCCGCCGTCGGCCAGTGCCCACCGTCCGGAGCTGGCGGGCCGTGGCTTCGAGGCGCTGGGCGTGTCGCTGGTGATCCACCCGCACAACCCGCACGTGCCCACCTCCCACGCCAATGTGCGTTTCTTCATCGCCGAGAAGGAAGGCGAGGAGCCGGTCTGGTGGTTCGGCGGCGGCTTCGACCTGACCCCCTACTACGGCAATGAGGAAGACTGCATCCACTGGCACCGGGTCGCCGAGCAGGCCTGTGCGCCCTTCGGCGCCGATGTCTACCCGCGCTACAAGGCCTGGTGCGACCGCTATTTCCACCTCAAGCACCGTGGCGAGCCGCGTGGCATCGGCGGGCTGTTCTTCGATGACCTGAACGAGTGGGACTTCGACACCTGCTTCGCCTTCATCCGCGCCATCGGCGATGCCTACATCGACGCCTACCTGCCCATCGTCCAGCGCCGCAAGGCCACGCCCTACACGGCCCAGCAGCGTGAATTCCAGGAGTACCGCCGTGGGCGCTACGTGGAATTCAACCTGGTCTACGACCGTGGCACGCTGTTCGGGCTGCAGTCGGGCGGGCGTACCGAGTCGATCCTGATGTCGCTGCCGCCGCAGGTGCGCTGGGGCTACGACTGGAAGCCCGAGCCGGGCAGCGAGGAAGCGCGCCTGACCGAGTACTTCCTGCAGGACCGCGACTGGCTCAGCCAGTAAGCCGGTGGAAACTTAAGGAGCCCCCATGGACCAGTACGTCGTTTTCGGCAACCCCATCGGCCACAGCAAGTCGCCGTTGATCCACCGCCTGTTCGCCGACCAGACCGGCCAGGACCTGGAATACAGCACCCTGCTGGCACCGCTGGATGAGTTCAGCGACTGCGCGCGCGGTTTCTTCAAGCAGGGCCGTGGCGCCAACGTCACCGTGCCATTCAAGGAAGAAGCCTTCCGCCTGTGCGACAGCCTGACGCCGCGTGCCCGGCGCGCTGGTGCTGTGAACACCCTGAGCAAGCTGGACGACGGCACCCTGCAGGGCGACAACACCGACGGCGCAGGCCTGGTGCGTGACCTGACCGTCAACGCCGGGGTGGAGCTGGCTGGCAAGCGCATCCTGGTCCTGGGCGCGGGTGGGGCGGTGCGTGGGGTATTGGAGCCGATCCTGGCGCATGGGCCGCAGTCGCTGGTGATCGCCAACCGTACCGTGGAGAAAGCCGAGCAACTGGCCCGCGAGTTCGATGAGCTGGGGCCGGTGGTCGCCAGTGGCTTCGCCTGGCTGCAGGAGCCGGTGGACCTGATCATCAATGCCACCTCGGCGAGCCTGTCCGGCGAGTTGCCGCCGATCGCCGACAGCCTGGTCGAGCCAGGGCGCACGGTGTGCTACGACATGATGTACGGCAAGGAGCCGACGCCGTTCTGCCAGTGGGCCACGAAGCTGGGCGCGGCCAAGGTGCTCGATGGGCTGGGGATGCTGGCCGAGCAGGCGGCCGAGGCGTTCTTCATCTGGCGTGGGGTGCGGCCGGATACCGGGCCGGTGCTGGATGAACTGAGGCGACAGTTGGCGCGGGGGTGAGCCCTGGTGTTGTGGGGCCGCAAAGCGGCCCCCGGCACCTTCACTCCTCGAACCGGATCGGACACAGCTCCACCCCTTCCAGCTTCTGCAACTCCTCGATCACCTGCGCACGGGCCCGATGCAAGGTCAGGCTGCCGCCGTTGCGCGTCAGGCGCCTGGCTTCGCGGTGCAGCATGTCCACCCCTGAATAGTCGATGAAGTTGATCTGCCGCGCATCGATCACCACGTGCGGCCCCTGGCAACGCTGCAGGCGCACCTGCAGGTAATGCGCGGCGCCGAAGAAGATCGAGCCGCCGACCCGCAGCACATCGGCCTCCCCTTCCCGGCTCTGCTGTACCCGTGGCCGCGAGGTGCGCTTGAGGTAGAAGAACAGCGAGGCCAGCACCCCGGCATAGATCGCCGTCTGCAACTCCAGCAGCAGCGTGGCGGCGGCGGTCAGCGCCATCACCAGGAACTCCGAGCGGCTGACGCGAAATAGCGCGCGGATCGCCCGGTGATCCACCAGCCCCCAGCAGATCAGCAGGATGCTGCCGGCCATGGCCGGGATCGGCAGGTGGGCGATCAACCCGGCACCCGCCACGGCGAACAGCGCCACCCACAGCGCCGAGAACACCCCGGCCAGCGGCGAGCGGGCGCCTGCGTCGTAGCTCAGCCCCGAGCGGGTGAAGGAGCCGGACGACAGGTAACCGGAGAACAATGCGCCGACCATGTTCGACAGGCCCTGGGCGCGGATCTCCTGGTTGGCATCGATCAACTGCTCGGAGCGCGCCGACAAGGAGCGGGCGATCGACAGGCTGGTGACCAGCCCGAGCATGCCCACCGCCACGGCGCTGGGCAGCAGGCGCAGGATCAGTTCCAGGTCCAGCAGCGGCAGGGGGCTCAGCGGCGGCAGTTGGCCGACGAAGGCCGGCACGCGCGGTACATGGCCGAAGAGGCCGGGCAGCAGCCAGGCCAGCAGGCTGACGATCACCAGGCTTATCAACAGGCTGGGCCAGCGTGGGCGCCAGAGCTTGAGGGTGATCCCGATCAGTACGGTGAGCAGGCCCAGTGCCAGGGAGGGCAGATCCACCTCGCCGGCATGGCTGGCCAGGTCCTGCACCGTCTTCAATGCCGTGGCCTGGCTTGGCAGGTCCATGCCCAGCAGGTTCGGCAGTTGGCCGAGGGCGATCACCACCGCCGCGCCGAGGGTGAAGCCGATCACCACGGAATGGGAGACGAAGTTGACCAGCGCGCCGAAGCGCAGCAGGCCGAGCAGCAGTTGGAACACGCCGCCGAGGAAGGTCAACAGCAGTACCAAGGTGACGTAGTCGTCGCTGCCGGCGACCGCCAGCGGGCTGATGCTGGCGTAGAGGACGATGGAAATGGCCGCGGTCGGCCCGCAGATCAGGTGCCAGGACGAGCCCCACAGGCAGGCCACCAGCACCGGTACGATGGCTGCGTACAGGCCGTATTCGGCGGGCAGGCCGGCGATCAGGGCGTAGGCGATCGATTGCGGCAGGGCGAGGATGGCGCCGCTCAGACCGACCAGCAGGTCCTGGCGCAGGCTGCGGCCCGATTGGCGTGGTAGCCAGGTGAGAAAAGGCAGCAGGAGATGGAGGCGGGGCATGCGTTGTTCCTGGTATCCGGTCAGCATTCGAGATCGCAGGCGAGGGCTGTGCCCTCGACAAGGCCGCTCCCACAGGGATCGCGCATGTGGGAGCGGCCTTGTGTCGCGAAAGGGCCGCAGCACGGCCTCGACAGCTTAACAGGCGATGCTCACAACTTGGCCTTCACCGCCGCCAGGGCATCCCCGCCCTGCCTGGTGGTCACCCCGGCAAGCCAGCCCTCCAGCAACTGCGGGTGCGTCTTGACCCAGCCTTTGGCCGCCTCGTCGAAACTGACTTTCTTGTCCACGACCTGCGCCATGATGGCGTTTTCCATGTCCAGCGTGAACGTCAGGTTCCCCAGCAGTTTCGCGGCGTTCGGGCACGCCTGTGGATAACCGTTGCGTACCAGGGTGTATACGTCACCCTTGCCGCCGAACCATTTCTCCCCGCCGCTCAGGTAGTGCATCTTCAGCTTCACGTTCATCGGGTGCGGCGTCCAACCGAGGAAGGTGATGAACTGCTGCTTCTGCGTGGCCCGCTGCACCTGGGCGAGCATGGCCTGTTCGCTGGACTCCACCAGCTTCCACTGGCCGAGGTCGAATTCGTTCTTGTCGATGATCTGCTTGAGCGACAGGTTGGCGGGGGCGCCGGAGCCGATGCCATAGAGCTTCTTGTCGAAACGGTCGGCGTATTTGTGCAAGTCGGCGAAGTTCTTCACGCCGGCGTTCCACACGTAGTCCGGCACCGCCAGGGTGAACTCGGTGCCTTCGAGGTTGCGCGCCAGGCGCTGGACGTCGCCGCTGGCGATGAACTTGTCATGGAAGCCCTGTTGCGCCGGCATCCAGTTGCCGAGGAAGGCATCCACCCGGCCATCCTTGAGGCCGCCATAGATGATCGGCACGGCCAGGTTGTCGATCTTCACCTGGTAGCCCAGGCTCTCCAGCAGCAGGCGGGCGATGGCGTTGGTGGAGGCGATGTCGCTCCAGCCGGGGTCGGCCATCTTCACGGTGCTGCATTGCGTGTCACTGTCGGCGTGGGCTGTGACCGCACCCAGGCCAAGGGCCAGGGCGATCACGGCGGTGGAGAATCTATTCATGGCGGCCTCTCTACTCAATCCAGGGGTGCGGGCTGTGGATAACGTGCCTTGCGCTCGAGGTCGTCGAGATCGATGTGGTTGCGCATGTACTGTTGGCTGGCGTCCACCAACGGTTGGTGGTCCCAGCTTTTCAGCTTGCCGATGGCCAGGGCCTCGGCCACCAGGCGGCGGCGGCGCTGGCTGGCCAGCACCTGCTGGCGCAGGTGGGGAAGGTCCCAGCGTTGCCGGGCTTCATCGACAAATGCCTGCAGCAGCGCCTGGTGATCCGGGCTGCCGGTGAGGTTCTCCCGCTCGTGCGGGTCGCGGCTCAGGTCATAGAGTAGGCAAGGGTCGTCCTCGCTGTACACGAATTTGTACGGGCCGCGGCGGATCATCAACAGCGGGCCGACCGTGCCTTCGGCCATGTACTCGCCGATCACCTCGTCATGCCCGCCCTGCCCTTGCAGGTGGCCGAGCAGCGAGCGGCCGTCCAGGTGCAGGCTGGCGTCGACCTGGCCGCCGGCCAGCTCCACCAGGGTCGGCAGCAGGTCGCAGGTGGACACCGCGGCGCCGACTCGTGCCGGGGCGAAGCGTTTGGGCGCGTGGACCAGCAGCGGCACCCGCGCCGACATCTCGAACCAGTGCATCTTGTACCAGAGCCCGCGCTCGCCGAGCATGTCGCCGTGGTCGCCGGAGAACACGATCAGGGTGTCGTCGGCCAGGTCGCATTCCTCCAGGGTTTGCAGCAACTTGCCGATGTTGTCGTCGATGTAGCTGCAGGCGCCGAAGTAGGCGCGGCGGGCGTCGCGGATCTTGTGTTCGGGCAGCGGCTTGTCCCACAGGTCGTAGACCTTGAGCAGGCGTTGCGAATGTGGGTCTTGCGCGTGCTGGGCGAGGGTGTCGCGGGGCATGGGGATGTCCACAGCCTCGTAGAGATCCCAGTAGTGCCGGGGAATGGTGTACGGGTCGTGGGGGTGGGTCATGGAGACGGTCAGGCAGAACGGCCGGCCATCGCTCTCGCGGACATGGTCGTAGAGGTATTGGCGGGCCTTGAACACCACCTCCTCGTCGAAGTCCAGCTGGTTGGTGCGCACGCACGGCCCGGCCTGCAGCACCGAGGACATGTTGTGGTACCAGCTCGGGCGTTCGTCGGGGGCGTCCCAGTTCACCGCCCAGCCGTAGTCGGCCGGGTAGATGTCGCTGGTCAGGCGTTCCTCGTAGCCGTGCAACTGGTCCGGGCCGCAGAAGTGCATCTTGCCGGACAGCGCGGTGCGGTAGCCGAGGCGGCGCAGGTAATGGGCGTAGGTGGGGATGTCGGCCGGAAAGTCGGCGGCGTTGTCGTAGGCGCCGATGCGGCTGGGCAACTGGCCGCTGACCAGGGTGAAGCGCGAGGGTGCGCACAGGGGGCTGTTGCAGTAGGCGGCGTCGAACACCACCGCTCGCTCGGCCAGCCGGACCAGGTGCGGCATCTTGATGGGGGACGGGTTGTAGATCGGCAGCATGGGCGCGGCCATCTGGTCGGCCATGATGAACAGGATGTTAGGGCGCTTCATGGTTGGCTTCCATCGTTGAAGGTTATGGGAACCGCTTGCGAACGAGGATGAAGCCGTGGGTATCAGGGGTAAAGCCCATGGTGGGCAATGGCTGGGATTAGCTGGGGTTATGTTTTAGCCAGATAATTGAGCGGTGGGTTTCGATCCTGGGGCGCGAAGCGGCCCCAGCGCACTAGGGGACGAAGTTGAGATGCTCACCCTGGTGCAAGTTCAGCTCCAGGGCATCGACCATCCCCGCCGCGATCCGCGCCAATCGCAGCAAAGGCCCGGCCAGCCCAGGCTCCAGCGTGCCCTCGGTATGGCGAAAATGTTCGATCCCCAGCCCAGGCACTTCCTCCGGCGCATTGACCAGCGTCCAGCGTAGCGTGCTGCGTTGCAGCAGGTCGACGATCTGGTCGACGCACTCACGTTGCTCGTCGCTATGCTTTGCTGGCTCGTCCAGCACATCGAAATCGCCCACCAGTAGCAGGCGGCGTATAGTCGTGCGTGACAGGCCGGCCACCAGGGCCTCGGTCATCTGCCGTTGGGCCGGCAGGTCGCCGGGCGCGAGGGCCGACACCAGGGCGATCACCGCCGAAGCGCCGGCGACGCTCTGCTCGGCCTGGTGGGCATTGCCCAGCCCGCCTATCTTGAAGTGCAGGCCGGGGCGCGGTGCCTGGCGGTTGAGGTCATCGACCACCGCGATGACTTCGTGCTGGCGCGACAGCAGCTCGACGGCCAGGGCGCTGCCCAGGCTGCTTTCGGCGCCGAACAGGGCCAGCTTGAACACTGGGGTTTCGGCATTCTTCACCGGATCGCTCCCTTTGCGGGTCGGGTGATCGTTGGACTGCGCGCCATGGGCCGGGTTCGTTGTTATTCAGGAGTTATCGTGCAGAGAATCAAGGGGTATCACGCCCACGTGTACTACGACGCCAGCACCCTGGCCCAGGCCCGGGAGCTGTGTGAGCAAGCGTCGCAACTGTTCCCTGTGACCATGGGGCGCATGCACCAGAAACCGGTCGGGCCGCACCCGGACTGGAGCTGCCAACTGGCCTTCGGGCCGGAGGTGATCGGCGTGGTGCTGCCTTGGCTGGCGCTGCATCGGCGGGGGTTGGTGGTGTTCCTGCATCCTCTGACCGGGGATGAGCTGGCGGATCACCGGGACCATGCGATCTGGATGGGGGCGGTGCGGCCGTTGGATCTGTCGATCTTCACTTGAGGGCCAGGGGCTGCTTTGCAGCCCATCGCCGGCAAGCCGGCGATGGGCCGCGAAGCTCAGGTTCGGGCCGAGCGCACGCCTTCGGCCAGTTGGGCGCACAGGCCCAATACGTCTTTCACGGCCTGGTCGGCATCGTTTGCCTGGGCGATCTTGTCGACCAGCGCCGACCCTACCACCACGCCATCGGACAACCTGGCGATGGCTGCGGCCTGCTCCGGCGTGCGGATGCCGAAGCCGACGCTGATCGGCAGGTCGGTATGGCGGCGCAGGCGGGCGATCGCCTCGTTGACGTGTTCGGTGGTCGCCGAACCTGCACCCGTCACACCTGCTACCGAGACGTAGTAGACGAAGCCGGAGCTGCGCTCCAGCACGCGCGGCAGGCGGGCGTCGTCGGTGGTCGGGGTGGTCAGGCGGATGAAGTCGATGCCCGCGGCCTGGGCCGGGGTGGCCAGCTCGGCGTCGTGCTCGGGCGGCAGGTCGACGATGATCAGGCCATCGACGCCAGCGTCCTTGGCCTCTGCCACGAACTTCTCCACGCCAAAGCGGTGGATCGGGTTGTAGTAGCCCATCAGCACGATCGGCGTGGCCTGGTTGCCTGTGCGGAACTCGCGGACCATCTGCAAGGTTTTCGCCAGGGTCTGGCCGGCTTCCAGGGCGCGCAGGGTGGCGAGCTGGATGGCCACGCCGTCGGCCATCGGGTCGGTGAACGGCATGCCCAGTTCGATCACGTCGGCACCGGCTTCTGGCAGGCCCTTGAGGATCGCCAGGGAGGCGTCGTAGCCCGGGTCGCCAGCGGTGATGAAGGTGACCAGCGCGGAGCGGCCCTCGGCCTTCAGCTCGGCGAAGCGTTGTTCAAGACGGCTCATGCCTGTTTCTCCTGGGCGGCCATGTGGTTCATCACGGTTTGCATGTCCTTGTCGCCGCGGCCCGACAGGCACACGACCATCAGGTGGTCCTTGGGCAGGTTCGGTGCGCGCTTGATCGCCTCGGCCAGGGCATGGGAGCTCTCCAGGGCCGGGATGATGCCTTCCAGGCGGCAGGTGGCATGGAAGGCGTCGAGGGCTTCGTCGTCGGTGATGCTGACGTACTCGACGCGCTTCACTTCGTGCAGGTAGGCGTGCTCCGGGCCGATGCCGGGGTAGTCCAGGCCGGCGGAGATCGAGTGGGCGTCGGTGATCTGGCCGTCCTCGTCCTGCAGCAGGTAGGTGCGGTTGCCGTGCAGCACGCCCGGGACGCCGCCGTTGAGGCTGGCGGCATGCTTGTCGGTATGCACGCCGTGGCCACCGGCCTCGACGCCGATGATCTGCACGCTGGCATCGTCGAGGAAGTCATGGAACAGGCCCATGGCGTTGGAGCCGCCGCCGACGCAGGCGATCAGGCTGTCGGGCAGGCGGCCTTCCTTCTCTTGCAACTGGGCACGGGTTTCCTTGCCGATGATCGACTGGAAGTCGCGGACCATCGCCGGGTACGGGTGCGGGCCGGCCACGGTGCCGATCAGGTAGAAGGTGTCCTCGACGTTGGTGACCCAGTCGCGCAGGGCCTCGTTCATGGCGTCCTTGAGGGTGCCGGTGCCGGCGGTGACCGGGACGATCTCGGCGCCCAGAAGCTTCATGCGGAACACGTTGGCCTGCTGGCGCTCGATGTCGGTGGCGCCCATGTAGATCACGCAGGGCAGGCCGAAGCGCGCGGCCACGGTGGCAGTGGCCACGCCGTGCATGCCGGCGCCGGTCTCGGCGATCAGGCGCTTCTTGCCCATGCGCTTGGCCAGCAGGACCTGGCCGATGCAGTTGTTCACCTTGTGCGCGCCGGTGTGGTTGAGTTCTTCGCGCTTGAAGAAGATCTTCGCGCCGCCGCAGTGCTCGGTCAGGCGCTCGGCGAAGTACAGCGGGTTGGGGCGGCCGATGTAGTCGCGCTGGAAGTAGGCCAGCTCTTCGAGGAACTTGGGGTCGGCCTTGGCCGCTTCGTACTCGCGGGCCAGGTCCAGCACCAGCGGCATCAGGGTCTCGGCCACGTAGCGGCCGCCGAACGAGCCGAACAGGCCGTTGGCATCGGGGCCGGCGCGGTATTGGGTCTGGGTCATGGGCGCTCCAGGGCGTGATCTGTGGTTGATGGGCTTTACTCTACCCACGACATGCCCGGCTGAAAACCGATAAGATTGCGCCAACCTGTCAGGAAAACTCACACGTCATGCGCCAGGACCTTCCGCCCCTCAATGCCCTGCGAGCCTTCGAGGCGACTGCCCGGCTGAACAGCGTCAGCCTGGCGGCCGAAGCGCTGCATGTCACCCACGGGGCTGTCAGTCGGCAGATCAAGGTGCTCGAGGAGCACCTGGGCGTGGCCCTGTTCGTCAAGGATGGGCGCGGCATCAAACTCACAGATGCCGGGATCCGCCTGCGCGATGCCAGTGGCGAGGCGTTCGACCGCTTGCGCGGGGTCTGCGCGGAACTCAGCCGCGATGTCGGCGAGGCCCCCTTCGTCCTCGGTTGCTCGGGCAGCCTGCTGGCACGCTGGTTCATCCCACGGCTCGGACGGCTCCAGGCAGACCTGCCGGAACTGCGCCTGCACCTCTCGGCAGGCGAAGGCGACCTCGACCCGCGCCGTCCTGGGCTGGATGCGCTGCTGGTCTATGCCGAGCCGCCGTGGCCTGCGGACATGCACGTCCATGTACTGGCCGAGGAGCGCATCGGGCCGGTGCTGAGCCCCTTGTACAGCGGCTTCGAACGGTTGCGCCACGCACCGGCAAGGGCCTTGCTGGACGAGCCTTTGCTGCACACCACCTCGCGCCCCCAGGCGTGGCCGACATGGGCCGCCTCGCAAGGGCTGGAGCCTGCCGCGTTGACGTTCGGCCAGGCGTTCGAGCACCTGTATTACCTGTTGGAAGCTGCAGTCGCCGGGCTGGGCGTGGCCATCGCGCCACAGCCGCTGGTGGCGGACGACCTGCGCGCCGGGCGCTTGAGCGCGCCCTGGGGCTTCTCCCCCTCCCGCGCGGCGCTGGCGCTGTGGGTGCCCCGGCGCGCCGCGGACGGGCGCGCCGGGCAGTTGGCGCAATGGCTGCGCAACGAGTTGGAGCGGCAAACCGCCTAGTTGCGCTTGCACATCAGCCAGGCGGCCAGCAGGCCGAGGGCGCCGATGGCGACCCCGGCGGTGGTCCAGGGATGTTCCTGGGCGTAGTCGCGGGTCGCAAGGCCGGTCTGCCGGGTGCGGGTCTTCACTTCCTCGTAGGCATCGCTGAGCAGGCTGCGCGAATGCTTGAGGGCATTCTCGGCATTGCTGCGGATGGCCTTCATGCTTTTCTGCGACTCCTCCGAGGCGTCGTGCTTGAGGTTTTCCAGGGTCTTGAGCAGGCTTTCGATCTCGGCTTCCATGCTTTCCAGGGATGTTTTGCGCAACGCATTGCGGGCCATGTCGACTCTCCTTCGCTGGGGTAGGGGTGGTAAGGGTTGCGACTGCGCGGCATGGCGAAAGTGCGATCGAACTTTCGTCGTTGACGATTGCTCGCAGGTAAACCGGGCCTGCGCTGCTAGGCTCAATCTCAGACATCCAAGGAGAGTGCTCATGTCCGATCATCACACCTACAAGAAGATCGAGCTGGTCGGTTCCTCGACCACCAGCATCGAAGAGGCGATCAACAATGCCCTGGCCGAAGCCGGCAAGAGCATCAAGCACCTGGAGTGGTTCGAGGTGATCGATACCCGCGGGCACATCCGCGACAACCAGGCCGCGCATTTCCAGGTCACGTTGAAGGTGGGCTTCCGCATCGCCAATAGCTGAAAACAGCGCCGGGATGGCGTGTCCCGGGGCGATGGGTGAAGCGTCTTCCAGGGTGCCAGTCGTGAATTGGCGCCCTTTACGCTGTGGGTCTGAACAAGGAAAAGCGATCGATGAACAGACTGCTAGGGGTGGTGTGCCTGATGGCACTGGCCGGCAGTGCGCTGGCCGTGGGCAAGCCGTGCGAAGAACTCAAGGCCGAGATCGATGCCAAGCTCCAGGCCAAGGGCGTCACCGGCTATGTGCTGGAGATCGTCGACAAGGGTGCTGGCGGTGGCAAGGTGATCGGCAGCTGCGAGGGCGGGACCAAGGAAATCATCTACCGCCGTGAGTGAGCAGGGCTGCTTTACAGCCCATCGCCGGCACGCCGGCTCCCACAGGCTTGGCGCCGATTTCAAGAGCGGCCCAGGCCGCTGTGGGAGCGGGCTTGCCCCTACCCTCACTCGGCTTTCAGCGCCTGCGCCATCAGCTCATATGACCGTACCCGGTCCGCATGCTCGAACAGGTCGCAGGTGAAGATCAGCTCATCCGCTCCGGTCTGTTCCAGCAACACCTCCACCTTGGCCCGCACTTTCTGTGGGCTGCCGATCATCGCCAGGCCCAGGAAACTGCCCACCGCGTCGCGTTCGTGGGGCAGCCACAGGCCGTCCATGCTCGGCACTGGTGGGCGCTGCATCAGGCTCTGCCCGCGAATCAGCGCGAGGATGCGTTGGTACACCGAGGTGGCCAGGTATTCGGCCTTTTCGTCGGTTTCGGCCACCACCATGGGCACGCCGAGCATCACGTAGGGCTTGTCCAGCACGGCCGAGGGCCGGAAGTGATCGCGGTAGATGCGGATCGCCTCGTGCAGGTAGCGCGGCGCGAAGTGCGAGGCGAAGGCGTAGGGCAAGCCGCGCATGCCGGCCAACTGGGCGCTGAACAGGCTGGAGCCGAGCAGCCAGATGGGCACCTCGGTGCCGTGGCCGGGCACGGCGATGACCTTCTGCTCCGGGGTGCGCGGGCCCAGGTAGCGCACCAGCTCTTCCACGTCGTCGGGGAAGTCGTCGGCGCTGCCGGAGCGCTCGCGGCGCAGGGCGCGGGCAGTCATCTGGTCGGCGCCTGGCGCACGCCCCAGGCCCAGGTCGATACGCCCCGGGTACAGGCTGGCCAGGGTGCCGAATTGTTCGGCGATCACCAGGGGTGCGTGGTTGGGCAGCATCACGCCGCCGGCCCCGAGGCGGATGGTCGAGGTGCCGTTGGCCAGGTAGCCGATCAGCACGGCGGTGGCGGAACTGGCGATGCCGTCCATGTTGTGGTGCTCGGCGACCCAGAAGCGGTGGTAGCCGAAGCGCTCGACATGGCGTGCCAGGTCCAGGGCGTTGCGCAGCGACTGCGCCGGGCCTGTATCGGCGCGCACCGGTACCAGGTCGAGGGTGGAAATCTTCAGGTCACGCAGGTGCGTCATCGGAGCCTCCGCAGCAGTGGTTGGCCAGAGGCCTTTTCGACTCTGTATGGGCATATCCGGCAGATTCAATGCCAGGTGTGGGACCGATCTGAACTTGCCGGAGGGTGTTGGCCTCTGAACCCATAGGCATACCTACCTCATGACCAGGAGGCAATCATGAAAAAGACAGCATCGGCGATCTGGCAAGGCGGTCTGAAGGACGGCAAGGGCTTGTTGTCCACCGAGAGCGGTGCGCTCAAGCAGAACCCGTATGGTTTCAACACCCGTTTCGAAGGCTCGCCCGGCACCAATCCGGAGGAACTGATCGGGGCGGCCCATGCCGGCTGCTTTTCCATGGCCCTGTCGATGATGCTGGGCGAGGCGGGGCTGACCCCGGAGCGTATCGATACCATCGCCGAGGTCAGCCTCGACAAGCAGCCAGACGGCTTCGCTATCACAGCCGTGCACCTGACCCTCAAGGCCAAGGTGCCTGGGGCCAGCGACGCGCAGTTCCAGGAGATCGCCAACAAGGCCAAGGCCGGCTGCCCGGTTTCCAAGGTGTTGAACGCGAAGATCAGCCTGGACGCCACCCTGCTCTCCTAGCGGCGCAACGGGGACGGTTTCCTGTAGTCTAACCAGCGTTGGCAGCCCGACTGCCTTTTCAGGAGCCGTTCCATGATCCGCGTTGCAACCGTCGTGCTGGCTTGCCTGCTGGGCACGACCGCATGGGCCGCGCCCAAGCCGTGCGAGGAGCTCAAGGCCGAGATCGAAGCGAAGATCCAGGCCGCCGGCGTGACGTCTTATACCCTGGAGATCGTGCCCAACAGCGAGGTCCGCGACCAGAACATGATCGTCGGCAGTTGCGATGGGGGTACCAAGAAGATCATCTACCAGAAGAACGACCGCTGACAGGGGCTACTTGGGGCCACTTCGCGCCCATCGCCGGCCAGCCGGCGATGGGCTGCAAGGCAGCCCTGTCGTCAGGGGATGCAGAACACTTCGCTGGGCTCGTTCACCACCACCTTGCGGCTGGCGTCGAACAGCAGCACCTGCGGTTGCATCACCGGGGCCCGTGCCTCCAGGCGGTAGCGCTCTCCGGCCTTGAAGCCGTCGTAGCGCACGGTCAGGTAGCAGGTGCGTTCGGTCGGGTCTGTCGTGAAGCCGCCCGCATACACTTCGTAGTCGAAGCGCACTACCAGCTCGTGCCGGCCAGGGGTGACCTGGAAATAGCGGCCATCATCGAGGCGCTTGCCGTCCAGGCGGTCTGCCATGATGGTCCTGCCGGGGGTGATGGTGTAGAGGTCGATCCAGGCTTGCTTGGGGTCGACGGGCGGCAAGGGGCTGGCGCAAGCCCCCAGTGCACTGAGGGCGATCAGCATCATGGGCTGGCGCATGGCGAGACTCCCGCTTGCGGTTTACAAGCTACAAGCATAGCGCCGCGCGCGGTCCCCAGCCATGCGCCATGTCACGTCGAGCATGCCTTTCAGGTGCGTTGGCAGCCTGCTGGCAGCCCTTGTCCCACCAGCTTCTGCTGCTGGTCGTAGAGCTTGATCCAGGGGCGAAAGCCAATGCTGCCCGCTTGCAGGCGATAGCGCTGGCCGGCGCCGAAGTCCTTGAACGTCAGGTTGAGCTGGCAATCGCGCCACAGGGGTTCGTCCACCGGGCCGATGTTGCTCGGGGTCACGGCGAACTGATAGCGCACGGTGAGCTCATGGTGGCCAGGCGGCACTTCGAAATAGCGGGTATCGGCCCAGTCGCGCTCGTCCACCTGGACAGCGTGCAGCGAGGTGTCGTCATGCGGGGCCAGGTCGATCCAGGCCTGGTTCGGGTCTGGGTCCGGCAAGGTGGAACACGCGGACAGCAGCATGAGCGTGCCGACGGCAAACAATGGACGCATGGCGAAACTCCCCCCTGGCGAGATAGTCTTGGAACGCACTGGCCGTGAGCGAGACAGACTGCCCCGATGTTCAGACTTTTTCTTTTCTTGCGCTCAAGCCCTGGGGCACTCGACCGCTTTTTCCCTGTTTTGGTTCCCCTGTTGGCGGCCCTTCTGCTGAACGGTTGCGCCAGCGTCGGCTATTACGGCCAACTGGCCCAAGGGCAGTGGCAACTGTTGCGCGCCCGCCAGCCGGTCGAGCGTGTGCTGCAGGACCCGGCCACGTCCCCTCGACTGCGCCAGCGCCTGCTGCATGCCGAACAGGCCCGGGCGTTCGCCAGCGAGCAACTGAAGCTGCCCGACAACCGTAGCTATCGGGTCTACGCCGACCTGGGCCGGCCTTTCGTGGTGTGGAACCTGTTCGCCACGCCCGAGTTGTCGTTGCAGCCGGTGACCCACTGCTTCCCGATCGCTGGCTGCGTAGCCTACCGGGGCTACTACCGCCAAGGGGCTGCCCGGGGCGCGGCGGCCTTGATGCGGCAGGCGGGCATGGACGTCTATGTGGGGGGCGTGGAGGCCTATTCCACATTGGGTTGGTTCGACGACCCGATCCTGTCGTCGATGGCCAGCTGGGACGACGAGCGCCTGGCCGCGCTGATCTTCCACGAGCTGGCGCACCAGCGTTTCTATGTGAAGGACGACACGGCGTTCAACGAGTCCTTCGCCACCTTCGTCGAGCAGGAGGGATCGCGGCAATGGCGCGTGGCGCGTGGGCTTCCAGCGATTCAGGAGCGCGCCGTGCGCCAGCGTGAGCAGTTCATCCGGTTGGTGCTGGCCTGCCGTGAAAGGCTCCAGGCGATCTATGCCGGCCCCCTGGACGATGCGGGCAAGCGGGCGGCCAAGCAGGCGGAGTTCGAACGCCTGCGTGCAGAGTACCGGGTGCTGCGGGATGGCCAGTGGGGCGGTGACCGGCGGTATGACGCCTGGATGTACGGGCCGCTGAACAATGCCAAGCTGTTGCCGTTCGGGCTGTACGACCAGTGGGTGGCGGGGTTCGCGGCGTTGTTCGAGCAGGTGCGGGGGGATTGGAGCCGGTTCTATGCGCGGGTCGAGGCGTTGGGGCGGATGCCGGCCGAGGTGCGCAAGGCTGAGTTGGCCAGGTTGTCGGGGGGACGCTGACCGGGGGGCCGCTGCAAAGCAGCCCCTGGTCATTGCGTTCAGGCGCCGATGAACGCCTGGTGCATCTGCGCCAGGGTGTCGAAATGGAACGCCGGCGCTTCTGCCATCAACTCCTCCCGGCTGCCGAAGCCATACCCCACCGCCACCGCCTGCAACCCGTTGCTGCGGGCTCCGATCAGGTCGTGCTTGCGATCGCCGATCATCAACGTCTGCGCCGGGTCCAGGCCTTCTTCGTCGAGCAGGTGGCGGATCAGCTCGACCTTGTTGGTGCGGGTACCGTCCAGCTCGCTGCCGTAGATCACCTTGAAGTGATGATCGAAGGCGAAGTGCCGAGCGATCTCGCGGGCGAACTCCCACGGCTTGGAGGTGGCGATGTACAGGGTCCGGCCCTGGCCGTTGAGGGTTTCGAGCAGCGCTGGCACGCCTTCGAACACCAGGTTTTCGTACAGGCCGGTGACGCGGAAGCGCTCGCGGTAGAAGTTCACCGCCTCCCAGGCCTTGGCCTCGTCGAAGTCGTAGAACTGCATGAAGGCCTGCAGCAAGGGTGGGCCGATGAAGTGCTCGAGCCGTGCCAGGTCCGGCTCGTCGATACCCAGCTTGGCCAGGGCGTACTGGATCGAGCGGGTGATGCCCAGGCGCGGGTCGGTCAGGGTGCCGTCGAGGTCGAAAAGGATGTTCTGCTGGTGCATGCGCTGCTGTCCACTCAGGTGTTCGGGGGCAAGCCCCACAGGGATCATTCGGGGCGGTCGTAGCCTTCGGCCAGGTGTTGGTCCTTGAGCTTGACGTAGTTGGCGGCGCTGTAGGGGAAGAAGGCGCGCTCCTTGTCGGTCAGCGGCCGGGCCTGCTTCACCGGGCTGCCCACGTACAGGTAGCCGCTTTCCAGGCGCTTGCCGGGCGGCACCAGGCTGCCGGCGCCGATGATCACCTCGTCCTCGACGATGGCGCCGTCCATGATGGTGCTGCCCATGCCGACCAGGATCCGGTTGCCCAGGGTACAGCCGTGCAGCATGACCTTGTGCCCGATGGTCACCTCATCGCCGATCAGCAAGGGGAAGCCGTCCGGGTTGAACGGGCCGGCATGGGTGATGTGCAGCACGCTGCCATCCTGCACGCTGGTGCGCGCACCGATGCGGATACGGTGCATGTCGCCGCGGATCACGGTCAGCGGCCAGACCGAGCTGTCCTCGCCGATCTCCACGTCGCCCAGCACCACCGCCGAGCGGTCGACGAAAGCCCGTGGCCCAAGGTTCGGAGTGTGCTGCTGGAATGTTCGGATGGCCATGATAGCGCCTCTCTTGAATGCCGATAGGCGGGCTGCCTGCTGCGGTCGGCGTCGATTGTAATTAAGATGGGCGCGTGTTTCTCCTGCCAAGGTATCCAAACCGTGAGTGCGAACAACCCGCTTCTGCAGTCCTACGATCTGCCGCCCTTCTCGGCGATCCGTGCCGAACATGTGCAACCGGCGATCGAAGAGATCCTGGCCGACAACCGCAAAGCCATCGCCGAGATCCTCGAAAAGCAGGGCCAGCACCCTACCTGGGCCGGCCTGGTGCTGGCGATGGACGAACTCAACGACCGCCTGGGCGCGGCTTGGAGCCCGGTCAGCCACCTCAATGCGGTGTGCAACAGCAAGGCGCTGCGCGAGGCCTACGAGTCTTGCCTGCCGGCCCTGAGCGCCTACTCCACCGAGCTTGGGCAGAACCGTGCGCTGTTCGAGGCCTATGAAGCGCTGGCCAACAGCCCGCAAGCCGCAGGTTTCGATGCCGCGCAGAAGACCATCATCGAGCACGCCCTGCGTGACTTCCGTCTGTCGGGTATCGACCTGCCGGCCGACAAGCAGCAGCGCTACGCCGAAGTGCAGAGCCGCCTCAGCGAGCTGGGCAGCCGCTTTTCCAACCAGTTGCTGGACGCCACCCAGGCCTGGACCAAGCACGTCACCGACGAGGCCGTGCTCGCCGGGCTGACCGAGTCGGCCAAGGCGCAGATGGCCGCCGCCGCCCAGGCCAAGGGCCTCGACGGCTGGCTGATCACCCTGGAGTTCCCCAGCTACTACGCCGTGATGACCTACGCTGCCGACCGTGCTCTGCGTGAAGAACTCTATGCCGCGTATTGCACCCGCGCCTCCGACCAGGGCCCGAACGCCGGCCAGTTCGACAACGGCCCGGTGATGAGCGAGATCCTCGACCTGCGCCAGGAACTGGCCGAGCTGCTGGGCTACCGGAACTACGCCGAACTGAGCCTGGCGACCAAGATGGCCGAGTCCAGCGACCAGGTGCTCAGCTTCCTGCGCGACCTGGCCAAGCGCAGCAAGCCATTCGCCGCCCAGGATCTGGAGCAGCTCAAGGCCTATGCCGCCGAGCAGGGTTGCGCCGAGCTGCAGAGCTGGGACGCCGGCTACTACGGCGAGAAGCTGCGCGAGCAGCGCTACAGCGTGTCGCAGGAAGCCCTGCGCGCCTACTTCCCGATCGACAAGGTGCTCTCGGGCCTGTTCGCCATCGTCCAGCGTCTGTACGGCATCGAGATCGCCGAGCTCAAGGGCTTCGACAGCTGGCACCCGGACGTGCGCCTGTTCGAGATCAAGGAAAACGGCCAGCACGTGGGCCGCTTCTTCTTCGACCTGTACGCCCGCGCCAACAAGCGCGGCGGTGCTTGGATGGATGGCGCCCGTGACCGTCGCCGTACTGCCGCGGGCACGCTGCAGAGCCCGGTGGCCAACCTGGTGTGCAATTTCACCCCGGCCGCGCCTGGCAAGCCGGCGCTGCTGACCCACGATGAGGTCACTACGCTGTTCCACGAGTTCGGCCATGGCCTGCACCACCTGCTGACCCGCATCGAGCATGCCGGTGTTTCCGGTATCAACGGTGTGGCCTGGGATGCGGTGGAACTGCCGAGCCAGTTCATGGAGAACTGGTGCTGGGAGCCCGAAGGCCTGGCGCTGATCTCCGGCCACTACGAGACCGGCGAACCGCTGCCCCAGGATCTGCTGGACAAGATGCTGGCAGCGAAGAACTTCCAGTCGGGCATGATGATGGTGCGCCAACTGGAGTTCTCGCTGTTCGATTTCGAGCTGCACGCCAACCATGGCGACGGCCGCAGCGTGCTGCAGGTGCTGGAAGACGTGCGCGACGAGGTCTCGGTCATGCGTCCGCCGGCCTACAACCGCTTCCCCAACAGCTTCGCCCACATCTTCGCCGGCGGCTACGCGGCGGGTTACTACAGCTACAAGTGGGCCGAGGTGCTGTCGGCCGATGCCTTCTCGCGCTTCGAGGAAGAAGGCGTGCTCAATGCCGAGACCGGCCGTGCCTTCCGCGAAGCCATCCTGGCCCGTGGCGGCTCCCGCGAGCCGATGGTGCTGTTCGTCGACTTCCGTGGCCGCGAGCCTTCCATCGATGCGTTGCTGCGCCATAGTGGCCTGAGCGAGGACGCGGCGGCATGAGCGAGGTACGTGTGAACAAGACCAAGAAGCGCTTCATCGCCGGGGCGGTTTGCCCGGCCTGCAGCGAGACCGACAAGCTGATGATGTGGGACGAGGACGGCGTACCGCACCGCGAGTGCGTGGCCTGCGGGTTCTCCGACACCCTCAACGAGCAAGGCCTGTCGATTCCGAAGGAGCTCGGCACCCGGGTCAACCAGCTGGCGCCCAAGGCGCCGGCCAAGGTGCAGACGGTCCAGTTCTTTCCCAATCCGAAGCTGAAGAAGCCAGCGGAGTGACACGTCTGCAACGCCCCGGTTCGCAACACTGGGGCGTTGTTGGGTGTGTTCCGTCGGCCAGGTGGTAGATATTCAACCCTTCACCCCGGGATCAGCCCTATAGCCTCTTGCGCTCCTTTTCATTCGATGGAGCAAGAAATGGCCCAGGATAACCCGCTGCTGCAACCCTTCGAGCTGCTCGACTACACTCGCCTGGAGGTCGAGCACCTCGAACCTGCCTTTCGCCAGATCGCCGAAGACAACCGCCGTGAACTCCAGACGATTCTTGCCTCTGCGGCCACCTCCCCTACCTGGGACAACCTGGTCATGGCTATCGAGCGCCTCGACCTGCGTATCGAGGACCGTTTCAAGATGGTTGTTCCCTGTGCCCACCGGGACGACGGCTGGGCTGCAGCGGTCAATGATTGCCATGCCCATCTGAGCGCCTACCGGGATGAGAAAGAGGCCCATGCACCGTTGCTGCTCGAGGCCTATTCCCAGGTGGCCCGTGGTGACCTGGACGCCGAGCAGAAAGCGACCTTGGCCAGCATCCTGGAGGAACTTAGGCTTGCCGGTGCGGCCCTGCCGGAGCCCGAGCGCCAGCAGCTTGTTCGGACGCAGGAGGCCATCAGGGGACTGGAGGATACCTTCCTCGATAACCTGAGCGCGTCCAGGAAAGACGGGGTGTTGTTGATCACTGACCCAGGCGAACTTGCCGGTATTCCAGAACAGACCCTCGTCACCCTGGCGGATAAAGCGAGGACGGCGATGAGCGATGACGTTCCAGACGAAACGCTGGCCGCCATCACGGAAAATGGGCGCAAGGGTTGGCTGGTCACGCTCGACGACACAACGGTGACCGTCCTGCTGCAGCATGCCGACAATCGTTCGCTTCGGGAGACTGTCTACCGCAGAGGGTCGACCTTGGCCTCGGACCAAGCCGCCAAGACCGGCTGGGATAATGCGAAGGTCCTCCAGGCGCTGGTGCGCTTGAGGCACGAAAAGGCCCAATTATTGGGCTTCGAGAATGCCATGGCGTTGAGCCTGCAGAGCAAGTCCGCCCAGACGGTGGATGAGGTGGAGGCGTTTCTTGGCACGCTCACCGAGCATGCCAGACCGGCGTTGAAACAGGAAGCCATCGCTTTGGTCCATCTGGCTGAAACACAAGGTATGGGGAGGTTGCAGCCTTGGGACCAGGCCTACCTTGCCAGCCGCCTGCATGACCGCGAGGCGCAGGGCCCCGAGCAGGACATGCTCGCCTACTTCCCCTTGCCAGGCGTGCTCGCGTCATTGCAGGCATGGGCGGCGCGGCTGTTCGGCATCACACTGGAAGACCAGGGCAACGTGGCGTGGCATCCGGACGTCCAGTTGTGGAAGGTCACCCAGGCAGGTAACACGTTGGGGTACATCTACATCGATGCCTTCGCGCGCCCGGGCAAGCCGGACTGGGCGTTTGCCTTTCCAATGAGGAGCCGGCACGAAGACCCGGGAACGGGGACCACGCTGCCGGTCATAGCGCTGTCCTGTGCTTATCCCAGGCATGAAGACAACCAGCCGACCCTGCTTGGCCACCGTGACCTGTGCAAGCTCTTCCATGAGTTCGGACACTGTCTGCACCAGGTACTGATGGGCAACGCCCAGCGACGGCTGAACTCGATCGAGCACCTTGGCAAGGATGCCTCGGAGTTCGTGGGCAAGGTGCTGGAGCAATGGTGCTGGAGCCCTCAGAGCCTGCAACGTCTCTCCAGGCATTTCGAGCACGGCGGGCAGGCTTCGCTGGAGAAGGTCGAGCGATGGCTGCGGGCAAAGTGCAAGCAGCAATTGCAGACCCTGGCCAAGGAGCTGCGCCTGGCGCTGTTCGACGTCCTGTTGCACCAGGCCGCCGATACACCCATCGACGTGCGGAAAATCGCCGGGCTGGCGAGCAGCCGGGTCATGGTATTGGCTGGCCAGGACGACGAACGATACCCGGAGGCCTTCGACTACCTGGTAACCGGTTATGACGCAAGCTACTACTGCTACCTGTGGGCCGAGGTCCATGCGTTGGATATCTTCGCGCGTTTCGAGGCGCAAGGCGTGGATGACGCCAGGCTCGGGCAGCGGTTGCGCGAGGAGATCCTGGCGCCGGGTGCCTTGCGTTCGATGAGCGCCTCGCTGGAGGCCTTCCTGGGCAGGCCGTTGTCGCACGAGGCCTACCGCGCGCGATACCTGGCGACGGCTGGCGCCTGACGGTACTGGAAACCCGACTAACTCCGAGATACTGTATATGAATACAGTATCTCGGTATCCCATCATGAACCCAGCACCCTTGCGAGGACGCGGCACTTCCAGCAACCCGCACAACCGCTTCGCCCCGAGCCAGTCGGTGAAGGAGGACGATGGCTGGTACCAGGAAGTCCCGCCCACCCAGGGTACCGAGGTGCGGATCGAGACGGCCAAGAGCATCATCACCCGCAACACCTCGCCGGACCTGCCCTTCGACCGTTCCATCAATCCCTACCGGGGCTGCGAGCATGGCTGCATCTACTGCTACGCCCGCCCCAGCCATGCCTACTGGGACCTTTCCCCTGGCCTGGACTTCGAGACCAAGCTGATCGCCAAGACCAACGCGGCCGAATTGCTCGAGCAGCAATTGAGCAAGCCGGGCTACGTTTGCGCGCCGATCAACCTGGGTTCCAACACCGACCCCTACCAGCCCATCGAGCGCGAGCGGCAGCTGACCCGGCGCCTGCTCGAAGTGCTGCTGCGTTTCCGCCATCCGGTGACCATCGTCACCAAGGGTGCATTGGTGCTGCGCGACCTGGACCTGCTGGCGGAGCTGGCGAGCCAGCGGCTGGCGCGGGTGATGATCAGCCTCACCACCCTCGATGACGAACTCAAGCGCATCCTCGAACCCCGCGCCGCGGCACCGAAGGCGCGGCTGCGGGCGATACGGGTCCTGCGCGAGGCGGGCGTGCCGGTGGGGGTGCTGTGTTCGCCGATGATCCCGATGATCAACGACAGCGAGCTGGAGCACCTGCTGGAGGCGGCGAAGGCAGCGGGTGCGCAGAGTGCGGCCTACATGATGCTGCGCCTGCCGCTGGAGGTGGCGCCGTTGTTCGAGCAATGGCTGCACGACCATTACCCGCAGCGCGCCGCCCATGTGCTCAGCCTGATCCGCCAGAGCCGGGGCGGCGAGCTGTATGACAGCCGGTTCGGCACACGCATGCGTGGGGAAGGCGTTTTCGCCGAGTTGCTGGCGCAGCGGTTCGGCAAGGCCATGCGGCGGCTGGGGTTCGCAGGCCGCGAGGCGCAGGCGCTGGATTGCACGGCGTTCTGCCCGCCGAACGGGCAACTGAAGTTGTTCTGATGCCATCCCCAGCCCCACTAATGGCAGCTGTTATTTTCGCTCATGGGTATTGGCGATTGATGTTTTTTTGCTATTATCGAGCACCCGCCTGTATCAGCTAGAACGCCCGTTCTAGAGCCTCCGAATTCAGTTTCAGTTAAGTTTTCCCCGGTAGCGTAGGAAATCAGTCCACAGAGACTGTGATCAATGGCCTGTGCGCGTCATCTAAACCCTGCATAGCCAGAATCTTTAACCGGTAAGATGGAATTTGCCTACAAACCGTCAAGAGGATGAATCATGCCCGTCAAGGACCCCTCCAAGGCCGTCCCGGCTGCACCCGCCGAAAGCGCCGATGCTGCCCTGAAGCATATCGTCGACGGCTTCCTGCGGTTTCATCACGATGTCTTTCCCGAGCAGCAGGAGCTGTTCAAGAAGCTCGCCACGGCACAAACGCCGCGCGCCATGTTCATCACCTGCGCCGACTCGCGCATCGTTCCCGAGCTGATCACCCAGAGCTCGCCGGGCGATCTGTTCGTGACCCGTAACGTCGGCAACGTCGTACCGCCCTACGGGCAGATGAACGGTGGCGTGTCCACCGCCATCGAGTACGCGGTGATGGCCTTGGGCGTGCATCACATCATCGTCTGCGGCCACTCCGACTGTGGTGCCATGCGGGCGGTGCTCAACCCTCACGCGCTGGAGAAGATGCCGACGGTCAAGGCCTGGTTGCGTCATGCCGAGGTCGCGCGCACGGTGGTCGAGGACAACTGCTCCTGTGGCAGCGAGCACGAAAGCATGCAGGTGCTGACCAAGGAAAACGTCATCGCCCAGTTGCATCACCTGCGCACCCACCCTTCGGTCGCTTCTCGCCTGGCGGCTGGCCAGCTGTACATCCATGGTTGGGTCTACGACATCGAGACCAGCCAGATCGAAGCCTACGATGCCGCCAGCGACAGCTTCCTGCCGCTAGCCGCAGGCGAACCGATCCCCTGCGCTACACCGAGAGGCCGCTACTAGGCTACACGCCTCAAGCGACCCGAACACCTCTGCATGACGTCCTGATCGCCGGCCGCACCCTCGTGGTGTGGTCCGGTTATCGGCTGCCTTGAATTCCCTGGATACCTTGCCGGCCTCGCTGGCGGCGCGCCCCTGCGCGCGATTCAGGGATCCCCGTGTCCCGGCCAGAGGAATGGCCGTGCAACTGAAAGTAAGGAGCTTCATGGTGAACAAGACACAGATCAAAGCGGCCCTGCCGCGCGAATTGCTGGCCTCGGTCGTGGTCTTTCTGGTGGCCCTGCCCCTGTGCATGGGTATCGCGATCGCCTCGGGCATGCCGCCGGCCAAAGGGCTGATCACTGGCATCATCGGTGGCATCGTGGTCGGTTTCCTGGCCGGTTCGCCGCTGCAGGTCAGCGGCCCGGCCGCCGGCCTGGCGGTGCTGGTGTTCGAGCTGGTGCGCCAACATGGCATGGCCATGCTCGGGCCGATCCTCCTGCTGGCAGGGTTGCTGCAACTGCTGGCCGGGCGCTTGCGCCTGGGCTGCTGGTTCCGCGTCACCGCGCCGGCTGTGGTCTACGGCATGCTCGCCGGTATCGGCGTGCTGATCGTGCTGTCCCAGGTGCATGTGATGTTCGACACCGCGCCGCAGCCCTCTGGCGTCGAAAACCTGCTGGGCTTTCCCGCCACGCTGGCCTCGGCATTGCCCCAGGAGAGCGCCGGCAGCGGCTGGCAGGCCGGTGCGCTGGGGCTGGGGACCATCGCCCTGATGTGGGGCTGGGAGCGCTGGCGGCCCCAGCGCCTGCGTTTCTTGCCGGGTGCCCTGCTCGGCGTGGCGGCGATGACGGCCATCAGCCTGTGGCTGGCGCTGCCGGTGAAGCGGGTGCAGGTACCGGCCGACCTGTCCGAGGCCATCGATTGGTTGCGCCCGCATGACTTGCTCGCGCTGGCCGACCCGACCCTGCTGGTGGCCGCCCTGGCCCTGGCGTTCATCGCCAGCGCCGAGACCCTGCTGTCCGCCGCCGCGGTCGACCGCATGCACAGCGGCCAGCGCTCGGACTTCGACCGTGAACTGTCGGCGCAAGGTGTAGGCAACATGCTCTGCGGCTTGCTGGGCGCACTGCCGATGACCGGGGTGATCGTGCGCAGCTCGGCCAACGTCCAGGCCGGGGCGCAGACACGCTGGTCGGCGATCTTCCATGGCGTGTGGCTGCTGGCCTTCGTGGTGGCCTTGAGCAGCGTCTTGCAGCAGATTCCGGTGGCGAGCCTGGCTGGCGTGCTGGTCTATACCGGCGTGAAGCTGGTGGATTTCAAGGCGTTGCGCGGCCTTGGCCGCTACGGGCGCATGCCGATGTTCACCTATGCCGCCACCGCCTTGGCGATCATCTTCACCGACCTGCTCACCGGTGTACTCCTAGGTTTCGCCCTGACGCTACTGAAGCTGGCGCTCAAGGCCGCGCGGCTGAAGATCAACCTGGTCCACCTCGACCGTCCCGGGCACATGGAACTGCGCCTGAGCGGGGCGGCGACCTTCCTCAAGGTCCCTGCCCTGACCCAGGTACTCGACAGCGTGCCGCCCGGCACCACGTTGCATGTCCCGCTGGCCAACCTGACCTACATCGACCATTCCTGCCTGGAATTGCTCGAGGATTGGGGCAAGGCCAGCCAGGCCAGCGGTTGCAGCCTGCGTATCGAGCAGCGTGGCCTCAAGCGCAGGATCGAAGGGCGCTTGCGCAGCGCTGCGGGCGCCTGACCTCAGGCGTCCACTTCCTTCATCTGCGGCGCACCCGGCCAGGTACCGGTCAGGTTGACGACCCGGGTGCCGCCGAGCCACTCGGTGGCAGGCGTGTTCCAGGTGAGCGCCTGGCGGGTGTTCTTGCCGAGGTTGATGAACTCGGCGACGAGTGTCATCCGGGTGGCTGTCAGCGGGATATCGCTGAAGCTGGCGGAGCTGCCGCCGACGATGGTCCGGGTGTCTTCGACCGGGCCATTGGGGGTTTCGTACGACAAGGTGACCCGGGTGGTGTAGGTGGTGAAGGCCGAGGCCTTGCTGTCGACCACCAGGCTCAACACACCCATCTTGCGGATCCAGTTGGGCACCAGCACCCTGCTGCCGGCGAAGGATGCGAAGCCATAGGCGACGGGCAGCGGCTCGCTGGCCACCTCGCCGCTTCTTGCCGGCAAGGTGTGCGACTCGATCGCGCTGCTGTCGCTGGTGACGATGAAGCTGGCGTTGCCCTTGCCGGAGATGCCGTCCTCGCCGAGCAACCTGTTCAGGCCGCTGGCGCTGCCGGCGAGGGAGAACCGGGCGTTGCGTTTCTTGGCGCCGGCATTGACGCCGCTCTGGGCATAGACCACCGTGGTCACCACGCCGAAGCCTTCGGAAATGCCGGCGGCGGTGGCCATGTTCACCCGCCTGGCGTGATCCAGCAGCCAGTCGTAGCTGTCGTGCAGCAGCGTGAGGTTGCTGAGGCTGCGTTCACCGCTGAGGGCGAACTCCGAGGCGATGGATTCCTCGCGGTCGAAGCTCCATTCGATGGCGGCATCCGGCTGCACCTGGGCGCCGGTGGCCGGGTCGTAGACCATTCCCGCCACGCTCGTCTTGACTTCGCGGCGCTGTACGCCGCTCGAGCTGATCTGCCACTTGCGGCCCTGCTGGCTGCTCGATACTTCTGCGCCGGGCAATTGTTCGCAGACGAGCCTGAAGTCACCCGAGGCCGGGTCGACGATGCCGACCGCGCCTGGCTGGATGTTGGGGTTCAGGGCCCAGTTGCCCCAGAGCGTCGGCCGGCTGCCGCGCAGCAGGTCGGTATAGATTCGATTCCACTGGATCGTCATTGTCATCACCTGTTCGATGGGTCGGGGCCGCCCTTGCGGCGGCCGGATGACAGTAGCGATCGAGTACGAGGGGCAGCAGCGGGACGCCTTTCCCAGCCGCCTCGGTGCGTCAGGAGGGTTGCAGGGCAAGGTCCACGTTCAGTTGCCGCGACAGGCACGGCCAGCGTTTCCAGGCTTCGCCGGTCGCGGGGCTGCACAGGGTCTCGCGGTAGGTCTCCACCGACTCCACGGCAAAGCTCTCGTCGTCGAGCAACTCGTCCACCGAGTGGTGCACCACCTCGTCCAGCTGGTTGGCGAAGGTCTCGCCGATCAACTGATGGGCGATCAGGTTGGCCACGGTGGTATCGAGGGGGATCAGCGGTTGCTGGAAATGACGGATGTACAGGTCATTGACCTCTTCGACCAGGCGATGGGCCAGGTAGGCCTCGTCCAGCAGGCAGTCGAGGCCGACATGCCCTTGCATGACGCTCGGAGGCTGGAGGAAATAGGCTTCGGCGATCTTCAGCACCGGCTTGATCTGCGACTCGATGCCGGCCTCGCGGGCCACTGCATGCGCAGCTTCCAGCAACTCCGGGACTTGGTCGATATAGGCGCTGACGAAACGCGTCAAGGTACCCTGGGCGTCCTGCTCCGGCAGTCGGATCGACGGATGCAGGTGGGGCAGTTGCTGCTCGAGGCGTACTTTCAATTGGCCGGTCTGGCTTTCATGTTGATGGGCTTGGCTGATCTGCTCGCGTACAGCGGCGATGTTCATGACAACTCCAGGGACAAGGCGTTACAAACGGAAGACACTAAGTTAGCTTGCTTACGAGAATGCCTAAGACGCATTTGTTATAACCGAAAGACACGCCTGCATAAGCAGTTATATCAATGTGCCATCATTGTGCCCCGAGCCGTTGAGCACGGGGTTTACAGGCGATCCGGCGGAATCATGAAGTTCATTTCATGGCCTTCGTTGCGTGCCATTGGTCGGTGTCTATACTCCGGTTGAACGTGATTCGTTGATGAGGCCCGACTGCTGTCGCAGGGGCTCGGTCGTCGAAGTAGGCAGTCTTGGCCGCCGTCCCCCCTTGCCGTAGGTCCACGCCTCCGGGACAACAAGAACGATAAGGGGAACCCGCAATGATGCGACATCCACATGTCTGGATGGGCCTCCTGTTGTGGTTGGGATTCGGTCAGGCGCACGCTGCCTGGACCGTGAACATGGCTCCGGGGGCCACGGAAGTCTCCAGCGCCGTGTTCGACCTGCACATGACCATCTTCTGGATCTGTGTGGTCATCGGCATCGTGGTGTTCGGCGCGATGTTCTGGTCGATGGTCATCCACCGTCGCTCCACCGGCCAGGAGCCTGCTCACTTCCACGAGCACACCTGGGTGGAGATCCTCTGGACCATCGTCCCCTTCCTGATCCTCGTGGCCATGGCCATCCCGGCCACCAAGACACTGATCGACATCTACGACGCCAGCGACTCGGACATCGACATCCAGGTCACCGGCTATCAATGGAAATGGCACTACAAGTACCTGGGCCAGGACGTGGAGTTCTTCAGCAACATCGCCACCCCCGCCGAGCAGATCCGCAACCAGGCGCCCAAGGGCGAGCACTACCTGCTGGAAGTCGACCAGCCGCTGGTCTTGCCGGTCGGGGCCAAGGTGCGCTTTCTGGTGACTGCCGCCGATGTCATCCACTCCTGGTGGGTGCCGGCCTTCGCGGTCAAGCGCGACGCCATTCCCGGCTTCGTCAACGAAGCCTGGACGCGCATCGAGAAACCCGGCATCTACCGCGGCCAGTGCACCGAGCTGTGCGGCAAGGACCATGGCTTCATGCCGGTGGTGGTCGAGGTCAAGTCGCAGGCCGACTACGACACCTGGCTCGGCGAGCGCAAGGCCGAGGCGGCCAAGCTCAAGGAGCTGACCAGCAAGGAGTGGACCCTGGAGGAGCTGGTCGAGCGTGGCGACAAGGTCTACCACACCGCCTGCGTGGCCTGTCACCAGGCCGAGGGCCAGGGCCTGCCGCCGATGTTCCCGGCACTCAAGGGCTCGAAGATCGCCACTGGCCCCAAGGAAGACCACCTGGGCATCGTGTTCCACGGCAAGCCTGGCACTGCCATGGCCGCGTTCGGCAAGCAGCTCTCGGAAGTCGACATCGCCGCCGTGGTCACCTACGAGCGCAATGCCTGGGGCAACAACAAGGGCGATATGGTCACGCCGAAGGATGTGCTGGCGCTCAAGCAGGCAGAAGGCCAATGAGCCGGGTCGACGGGTGTTCCCGCAACAGCCACCGGATTGCAGGAGACAGGACATGAGTGCAGTGATCGACGACCACGCCCAAGGCCATGAGCATGCCCACGGCCCGGCCAAGGGCCTGATGCGCTGGGTGCTGACCACCAACCACAAGGACATCGGCACGATGTACCTGTGGTTCAGCTTCGCCATGTTCCTGCTCGGCGGCTCGTTCGCCATGGTGATCCGCGCCGAGCTGTTCCAGCCCGGCCTGCAGATCGTGGAACCTGAGTTCTTCAACCAGATGACCACCATGCATGGCCTGATCATGGTGTTCGGGGCAGTGATGCCGGCATTCGTGGGCCTGGCCAACTGGATGATCCCGCTGATGATCGGCGCGCCGGACATGGCCTTGCCACGGATGAACAACTTCAGCTTCTGGCTGCTGCCGGCGGCTTTCCTGCTGTTGGTCTCGACCTTGTTCAGCGCCGGCGGCGGGCCGAATTTCGGCTGGACCTTCTACGCTCCGCTGTCGACCACCTACGCGCCGGCCAGCGTGACCTTCTTCATCTTCGCCATCCACCTGATGGGCATCAGCTCGATCATGGGCGCGATCAACGTGATCGCCACCGTGCTCAACCTGCGTGCGCCAGGCATGACCCTGATGAAGATGCCGCTGTTCGTCTGGACCTGGCTGATCACCGCGTTCCTGCTCATCGCAGTGATGCCGGTGCTGGCCGGCGTGGTGACCATGATGCTGATGGACATCCACTTCGGCACCAGCTTCTTCAGCGCCGCCGGCGGTGGTGACCCGGTGCTGTTCCAGCATGTGTTCTGGTTCTTCGGCCACCCCGAGGTGTACATCATGATCCTGCCGGCCTTCGGCGCGGTCAGTTCGATCATCCCGGCGTTCTCGCGCAAGCCGCTGTTCGGCTACACCTCCATGGTCTATGCCACCGGGGCGATCGCCTTCCTGTCGTTCATCGTCTGGGCCCACCACATGTTCGTGGTCGGCATCCCGGTGGTGGGCGAGCTGTTCTTCATGTACGCCACCATGCTGATCGCCGTGCCTACCGGGGTGAAGGTGTTCAACTGGGTCAGCACCATGTGGCAGGGTGCGCTGACCTTCGAGGCGCCGATGCTGTTCGCCGTGGCCTTCGTCATCCTGTTCACCATCGGCGGCTTCTCCGGGCTGATGCTGGCCATCGCGCCGGCGGACTTCCAGTACCACGACACCTACTTCGTCGTCGCCCACTTCCACTATGTGCTGGTGCCCGGGGCGATCTTCGGCATCTTCGCCTCGGCCTACTACTGGCTGCCGAAGTGGACCGGGCACATGTACGACGAAACCTTGGCCAAACTGCACTTCTGGCTGTCGTTCATCGGTATGAACATGGCGTTCTTCCCCATGCACTTCGTGGGCCTGGCCGGCATGCCGCGGCGGATCCCGGACTACAACCTGCAGTTCGCCGATTTCAACATGGTCTCGTCGATTGGCGCCTTCACCTTCGGCGCCACGCAGTTCCTGTTCCTGTTCATCGTCATCAAGTGCATCCGCGGCGGCGCGCCGGCACCGGCCAAGCCCTGGGATGGCGCCGACGGGCTGGAGTGGACGGTGCCTTCGCCGGCGCCCTACCACACCTTCCAGACGCCGCCGGACGTGAAGTAGGAGGTCGAACATGGAAGGCCTGTCGCTCAAACGCCTGGTCACGCGCCTGCTGATGCTGACGGTGGTGATGTTCGCCTTCGGCTTCGCCCTGGTGCCGATCTACGACGTCATGTGCCAGGCCTTCGGCATCAACGGCAAGACCGGCGGGCAGTACCAGGGCAGCCAGGTCAGCGACCCGACGCGCACCGTGCGGGTGCAGTTCATGTCGACCAATGCCAGCGACATGGTCTGGGAGTTCCATTCCACCGCCGACCAGCTCGAGGTCAACCCGGGGGCGGTCAACCAGATGGTCTTCGTCGCCCGTAACCCGACCGATCGGCCCATGAGTGCCCAGGCCATCCCCAGCATCACCCCGGCCGAGGCCGCGGCGTACTTCCACAAGACCGAGTGCTTCTGTTTCACCCAGCAGGTGCTGCAACCCGGCGAGCGCATCGAGATGCCGGTGCGTTTCATCGTCGACCGCGACCTGCCGGCCAACGTGAAGCACCTGACACTGGCCTACACCTTGTTCGATATCACCGCTCGCCACCCGCCGGTCGCCCATGTCGCGGCCCAGGACGTCCAGGGCGCCCGTTAAGGGAAGGAGAACAACAATGGCAAGTCACGAGCACTACTACGTCCCGGCGCAGAGCAAGTGGCCGATCATCGCCACGATCGGCCTGCTCATCACGGTGTTCGGCCTGGGCACCTGGTTCAACGACCTCAAGGCCGGCCACGAGGCGTCCCATGGGCCGTGGATCTTCTTCGTCGGCGCGCTGTTCTTGGCCTACATGCTGTTCGGCTGGTTCGGCGCGGTGGTCAAGGAGAGCCGTGCGGGGTTGTACAGTGCGCAGATGGACCGCTCGTTCCGCTGGGGCATGAGCTGGTTCATCTTCTCCGAGGTGATGTTCTTCCTGGCCTTCTTCGGCGCGCTGTTCTACGTGCGGGTGCTGGCCGGGCCCTGGCTCGGCGGCGAGGGCGACAAGGGCGTCTCGCAGATGCTCTGGCCCGGCTTCGAGTTCGCCTGGCCGCTGCTCAACACACCGGACCCGAAGCTGTTCCCGCCACCCAAGGACATCATCGACCCCTGGCACCTGCCACTGATCAACACCATCCTGCTGGTCAGCTCCAGCGTGACCATCACCATCGCCCACCATGCCCTGCGCAAGGGGCATCGTGGCCCACTGAAGCTGTGGCTGGGGCTGACCATCCTGCTCGGGCTGTCGTTCCTGGCGTTGCAGGCCTACGAGTACTACGAGGCCTATGCCCACCTGGGGCTGACCTTGGGTTCGGGGATCTACGGCGCGACCTTCTTCATGCTCACGGGCTTTCACGGCGCCCACGTGACCTTGGGCTCCTTGATATTGATCGTGATGCTCGTGCGTGTGCTGCGCGGGCATTTCAACCCCGACAAGCACTTCGGTTTCGAGGCGGCCAGCTGGTACTGGCACTTCGTCGATGTGGTCTGGGTCGGGTTGTTCATCTTCGTGTATGTACTGTAGCAGGGGGCTCCTGCACAGGATTCAGAACGGCGCGTGCGAGACGAGCTGCCCGCTGATGAAGCCCCAGGCGACCAGGCCGATGGTCAGCGCCGCGAGGGTGACGCGCACGGTCAGGGCCTTGAGCAGGCGGGTCGAGTGTTCGTCGTCCTTGACCAGGAACACCAGCCCGCTGAACAGGCTGGCGATGGTGGCCAACAGCATCAGGACAATCGCAGCCTTGAGCATGGCGATACTCCGGGGGAATGCAGTGATGGTTTCAAGTATAGCGATCGACCTTGCGAGGCCGTGGTGAAGCCGTTTCGCCCTGGCCTGGTACCGACCCTGGTGGTGCTTGCCCTGCTGCCGGGGTTGATCGCGCTCGGCAGTTGGCAACTGCGCCGAGCGGACGAAAAGCGCCAGCTGCTCGACAGTTATGCCGAGCGTCGCGTCGAGGCGCCGGTGGCGGTCGCGCAGTTGCAGCAATTGCCTGACCCGGCCTTCCAGCGCGTACACCTGCACGGCCGCTTCGATGCCGCACACAGCCTGCTGCTGGACAACCGCCTGCGCGACGGCCAGGTCGGCGTCGAGCTGCTGCAACCCTTCCACGACCAGGCCAGCGGCCTGTGGCTGCTGGTCAACCGTGGCTGGCTGCCGTGGCCCGACCGCCGGGTGCCGGTGCGCTTCGATACCCCCGAACACCCCCTGACCCTCGACGCCTCGGTCTACGTGGCGCCGGGCAGCATCTTCCAACTGCACCCCGACCCGGCCGGCAAGCAGTGGCCGCACCTGCTCACCGCCATCGACCCTGCGCAAGTGTGGCAACAGCTCGGTCGCGAAGGTTTCCCCCATGAGCTGCGCCTCGAACCGGGGCCAGCCAGCTACCGGCTGGACTGGCCGGTGGTCGCCATGGGGCCGGAAAAACACCTGGGCTACGCCGTGCAGTGGTTCGCGTTGGCCACGGCGCTGGTGCTGCTCTACCTCTATTTCGGTTGGCACAACAACAAGGAGAACAACCATGGGCGCCGTCACGAGTCCACTGGGCGTGCCTGAACGCCACAAGTCCCGCGCGCGTGGGCGCTTGCAGCTGATCCTCATCCTGCTGGTGGCGCTGGGGCCGATGATCCTCGCCACCAGCATGTACAAGTTCAAGTTCTGGGTGCCGGAGGGCCGCAGTTACCACGGCGCGATGATCGGCAGCGGCGAAACCCGCGCCGACATTGGCATCGACGCCCAGGAGGAAGGCTGGCAACTGTTGGTCAGCGCGCCGCAAGCCTGTGCCCAGGATTGCCAGCAACTGGTGTACCTGGCCCGGCAGATCCAGATCGGCCTGGGCCGCGACGCTGGCCGTGCCAGCCATGCCCTGGCCGCCGCGCAGCCGCTGGACGCTGACTACCAGGCGTTGTTGGGCCGCGAATATCCGCAGCTGCAGCGTTATCCGCTCGACCTGCAACGCTACGGCCAGAAGGTCGGCGAGCCCGGCCCGCAGCTGTGGATCGTCGACCCCCACGGCAACCTGGTGCTGCGCTACGACGTCAAGGCCAAGGGCAAGCATGTGCTCGACGACCTGCGCCACCTGCTCAAACTGTCCAACATCGGCTAGGAGGCCGCCATGGCCAGACCCGGATACCGCCTCGCTGTGTTCGCCACCCTGCTGGCACTGCTGGTCGTCCTGCTCGGTGCCTATACCCGGCTGACCCACGCCGGCCTCGGCTGCCCCGACTGGCCGGGTTGCTATGGCTTCATCGGCGTGCCCAAGACCGAGGCGCAGTTGGCCCATGCCGAGCTGCACTTCCCGGAGCATCCGGTGGAGCAAGCCAAGGGCTGGGCAGAGATGGTCCATCGCTACTTCGCCGGCACCCTGGCGCTGGTGATCGCCGTGCTGGCGTTCCAGGCGCTGAGGCGCCATGCCCGTGATGGCCAGCCCTATCGCCTGCCGCTGCTGTTGCTGGGCGTGGTGCTGGCGCAGGCGGTGTTCGGCATGTGGACGGTGACCCTCAAGCTCTGGCCCCAGGTGGTCACTGCGCACCTGCTCGGCGGCTTCACCACCCTGAGCCTGTTGTTCCTGCTGTCCCTGCGTCTATCCCGGGCCTTCGCGCCCTTGCCCAAGCTGCCGCTGAGCCTGCGGCGGGTGGCGGCGCTGGCATTGCTGGTGGTGATCGGGCAGATCGCCTTGGGGGGGTGGGTCAGCGCCAACTATGCGGCGGTCGCTTGTATCGACCTGCCCACCTGCCACGGCCAGTGGTGGCCAGCGGCGGACTTCAGCAACGGCTTCCACCTGACCCAGCACGTCGGCCCGAACTACCTGGGCGGGCAACTGGACAGCGATGCGCGTACCGCTATCCACATCAGCCACCGGCTCGGTGCGTTGCTGGTCATCGCCGTGTTGCTGCTGCTCAGCTGGAAGCTGCACCGCAACGCTCTTTCCGGCCTGGCCCGCCTGGTGCTGCTGGCGCTGGCCGTGCAGGTGGGCCTGGGCATCAGCAACGTGCTGTTGCACCTGCCCCTGGGCGTGGCGGTGGCGCACAACGCCGGCGGTGCCGCGTTGTTGCTGTGCATGGTGCTGGTGAACTACCGGATCCGCGTGGTCGACAAGGTCCGCATCACGCAGGGCTGGCGCCTGACACCGGTGACCGGCGTGGGGCTCTCCCAGCACATGAGGGGTGATTCGTGGCGACGCTTCTGAGCGAGCGCAGACGGCGGGCCGGTTGGCGCGACTACCTGGAACTGACCAAGCCCAAGGTGGTGGTGCTGATGCTGATCACCTCGCTGGTGGGCATGTTCCTCGCTACCCGTGCCGGGGTGGCGTGGAGCGTGCTGCTGTTCGGCAACCTGGGCATCGGCCTGTGCGCGGGCGGCGCGGCGGTGGTCAACCATGTGGTGGATCGGCGCATCGATGCGCTGATGGCCCGTACCCACCGGCGCCCGCTGGCCGAAGGGCGGGTCGCGCCGCTGCCGGCGCTGGGCTTCGCTCTGGCCTTGGCGGTGCTGGGCATGGCCCTGCTGCTGGTGTTCACCAATGCCCTCACCGCTTGGCTGACGTTGGCCTCGTTGCTCGGCTACGCGGTGATCTACACGGGCTTTCTCAAGCGTGCCACCCCGCAGAACATCGTGATCGGCGGCCTGGCCGGTGCGGCGCCGCCGCTGTTGGGTTGGGTGGCGGTCAGCGGCCATGTCGGCGCCGAGCCGCTGCTGCTGGTGCTGATCATCTTCGCCTGGACCCCGCCGCACTTCTGGGCCCTGGCCATCCACCGCAAGGAGGAGTACGCCAAGGCCGACATTCCCATGCTGCCGGTGACCCATGGCGAGCGCTACACCAAGCTGCACATCCTGCTCTATACCTTGGTGTTGCTGGCGGTGAGCCTGCTGCCCTATGCCATCCACATGAGCGGCCCGTTGTACCTGGCGTGTGCCCTCGTGCTGGGGCTGCGCTTTGTCCACTGGGCCTGGGTGTTGTACCGTGGCACCAGGCCGCACGCTGCGATCGGGACCTTCAAGTACTCTATCGGGTACCTGTTCCTGCTGTTCATCGCACTGCTCTTGGACCACTACCTGTTGCTGAATCTATGACCCGAACCCAGAAAACCGTTTTCATCCTCGTCGCCGTGGTCGCCCTGATCCTCGGCCTGACCGTCAACAAGGTGCTCAACGGCCGCAGCGAGGCGAACCCGGCCGAACTGATCGACGCCGGCATCATTCTCCTGCCCCAGAGCCGCACCGTGCCGGACGTGAAGATGAGGGACCAGGAAGGCCGGCCGGTGGAGCTGGACGAGCTCAAGGGCAAGTGGTCGTTGCTGTTCTTCGGCTATACCTACTGCCCGGACATCTGCCCGACTACCCTGGCCCAGCTGCGCCAGGTGAAGAGCGAGCTGCCCAAGGAGGCGCTGGAGCGGTTGCAGGTGGTGCTGGTGAGTGTCGACCCGAATCGCGATACGCCGGACCAGCTCAAGCAGTACCTGGGGTACTTCGACAAGGACTTCCTCGGATTGGCGGGCACCCTCGAGGACACCCAGGCATTGGCCAATGCCCTGAGCATTCCGTTCATTCCGGCGGATACCAGCAAGCCGGGGTATACCGTGGATCACAGTGGCAACCTGGCGATCGTCGGGCCGGATGGGCGCCAGCGGGGGTTCATCCGGGCGCCGTTCAACAACCAGAAGCTGGTGGCGCAGTTGCCGGGGTTGGTCAAGCGGGACTGAGTATCGGCTGATTTGGGGCCGCTTCGCGTCCCATCGTCGGCGTACCGGCGATGGGCTGCAAAGCAGCCCTGCTGAACTGACCGGCCCAGAGAACTTGGCGCAATCAGAACGCCGGAATCACCGCGCCTTTGTACTTCTCGGTGATGAACTGCTTCACCTCGGGCGAATGCAGGGCATCGGCCAGCTTCTTCATGGCCTGCGAGTCCTTGTTGTCCGGGCGGGCGACCAGGATGTTCACGTAGGGCGAGTCGCTACCCTCGATGACCAGCGCATCCTTTTCGGGGTTGAGCTTGGCTTCCAGCGCATAGTTGGTGTTGATCAGCGCCAGGTCCACCTGGGTCAGCACGCGCGGGATGGTGGCCGCTTCCAGCTCGCGGAACTTCAGGCCCTTGTCGTTAGCGGTGATGTCCTTGACGGTGGACAGGATGTTCTTGTTGTCCTTGAGCGCGATCACGCCGGCCTTGTCGAGCAGCAGCAGGGCGCGGCCGCCGTTGGTGGCATCGTTGGGGATGACCACGGTGGCGCCGGACGGCAGTTCGTCGAGCTTCTTGATCTTGCTGGAGTAGGCGCCCAGCGGCTCCAGGTGCACGCCGGTGACGCTGACCAGTTCGGTGCCCTTGGACTTGTTGAACTCGTCCAGGTACGGCTGGTGCTGGAAGAAGTTGGCGTCCAGGCGCTTCTCGGCCACCTGTACGTTCGGCTGGATGTAGTCGGTGAACTCCTTGACCTTCAGTTCCACGCCAGCTTTCTCCAGCTGCGGCTTCACGAAGTTGAGGATTTCCGCGTGAGGCACCGGGGTGGCGGCGACGGTCAGGGTTTCGGCGTTGGCCGAGAAGGCCGCGACGGCGGCCACGACAGCAAGCAGTTTCTTCATCGATCACTCCTTGTGAGGGCCGCGACGGCCCCCGAACGGGTCGGCCAGGCCGACCCCATTGGGGTTACTTACGGGAAAAGTGCACGACCAGTTTGTCGCCGACGCTCTGCAGAACTTGAACCAGGACCAGCAGGAGCACCACGGTGACCACCATCACGTCGGTCTGGAAGCGCTGGTAGCCGAAGCGGATGGCCAGGTCGCCCAGGCCGCCCGCGCCCACCACGCCGGCCATGGCGGTGTACGACACCAGGGTGATGGCGGTGACGGTGATGGCCGCGAAGATGCCCGGCCGGGCCTCTGGCAACAGCGCGTTCATGATGATCTGGCGGGTGGTGGCGCCCATCGACTGGGTCGCCTCGATGATGCCGCGGTCCACTTCGCGCAGGGCGGTTTCCACCAGGCGCGCGAAGAACGGCGTGGCACCCACCACCAGCGGCGGGATGGCGCCGGCGACGCCCAGCGAGGTGCCGGTGATCAGCACGGTGACCGGAATCATGACGATCAGCAGGATGATGAACGGCAGCGAGCGCAGGATGTTGACGATCAGCGACAGCAGCGCGTACACGCCCCGCTGCTCGAACATCTGCCGTGGGCCGCAGAGGAACAGCAGCACGCCCAATGGCAGGCCCAGCAGCACGGTGAAGAACAGCGAGCCGAACAGCATGATCATGGTGTCGATGCTGGCCAGCCAGATCTCGGCCCAGTCGACGTTGGCGAAGAAATTCAGGGCGTCCATCAACGCAGTACCTCCATATGCACATCCGCTGCCTTGAAGCGCTCGAACGCCGCGTCCATGTCGCCACCGGTGACGGCCAGGGTCAGCTGTCCATAGGGGACGTCCTTGATGCGGTCGATACGCCCGGCGAGGATGCTGTAGTCCACGCCGGTCTCGCGGGCCACGGTGCCCAGCAGCGGGGCGTACGTGGCCTCGCCCTGGAAGGTCAGGCGCAGGATGCGCCCGGGCACGTGGGCGAAGTCGTCGCGCTGCTCGTTCTCGTCGACCTGCTCGTCTTCCTGGACGAAACGTCGGGTGGTCGGGTGCTGCGGATGCAGGAACACATCGGCCACCGGGCCTTGTTCGACGATCTGCCCGGCATCCATCACCGCCACGCGGTCGCAGACCCGGCGGATCACGTCCATCTCGTGGGTGATCAGCACGATGGTCAGCTTCAGCTCGCGGTTGATCTCGGCCAGCAGTTGCAACACCGACGCGGTGGTCTGCGGGTCGAGGGCGCTGGTGGCCTCGTCGCACAGCAGGATCTTCGGCCGGGTCGACAGGGCGCGGGCGATGCCCACGCGTTGCTTCTGGCCGCCGGAGAGTTGGGCCGGGTACTTGCGGGCATGGTCCGACAGGCCGACGCGGGCCAGCAGTTCGGCGACACGCTGGTCGATCTCGGCCCGCGACAGTTCGCCGGCCAGGGTCAGCGGCAGGGCGACGTTGTCGGCCACGGTCTTGGAGGCCAGCAGGTTGAAGTGCTGGAAGATCATCCCGACCTGCTGGCGGAAGCGACGCAGCTGGTTGGCGTCGAAGGCGGTGACGTCCTCGCCGTCGACGATGATCTTGCCGCCGCTCGGGGCCTCGAGGCGGTTGATCAGGCGCAGCAAGGTGCTCTTGCCTGCGCCGGAATGCCCGATCAGGCCGAACACCTGGCCGTTGTCGATGGTCAGGCTGGTCGGATTGAGGGCGGGGATATCCCTACCGGCGACACGGTAGGTCTTGTGGACATGTTGAAACTCGATCACTGAGCGAACCTTGTGGGGCGCATGGAATAGGGTCAGCGGTTAGCCGGGGCGCGCATTTTAGCCTTTTCCCATAGTTGTTCTTAGCATTTATTTCGTCATGAACCAATCCGGCCGGCATAACGCGACAACTGGTAATCCCGATTGAACGCTCGCGAACGCCTTCCAGTCACTAGTTGAACAAGCCCGATACGGGCTCGCTCAAGACTGATAAGGAGAGCCGAACCATGCCCAGCAAGAAGAAGGACATGCCCAGGGAAAGCCAGGTCGCCGGTACCACGACCCCCGACCGGGCCAACACCAATGCCAAGGTGCAGAGCCTGGAGGCGTTTCGCAGCGACGCCACCGGCCAGGCCTTGCGCACCAACCAGGGGGTGAAGATCGCCGATAACCAGAACACCCTCAAGGCCGGTGCGCGGGGGCCCTCGCTGCTCGAAGACTTCATCATGCGCGAGAAGATCACCCACTTCGACCATGAGCGTATCCCCGAGCGTATCGTCCACGCCCGCGGCACCGGCGCCCATGGCTACTTCCAGAGCTACGGCTGCCATGCGCAACTGACCAAGGCCGGGTTCCTCCAGGACCCCGAGAAGATCACGCCGGTCTTCGTGCGTTTCTCCACCGTGCAAGGCCCGCGCGGCTCTGGCGACACCGTGCGCGACGTGCGCGGCTTTGCCGTGAAGTTCTACACCGACGAGGGCAATTTCGACCTGGTGGGCAACAACATGCCGGTGTTCTTCATCCAGGATGCGATCAAGTTCCCGGACTTCGTCCACGCGGTGAAACCCGAGCCGCACAACGAGATCCCCACCGGTGGCTCGGCCCACGATACGTTCTGGGACTTCGTCTCGCTGGTGCCGGAGTCGGCCCACATGGTCATGTGGGCCATGTCGGACCGGGCCATCCCGCGCAGCTTGCGGATGATGGAAGGCTTTGGCGTGCACACCTTCCGCCTGATCAATGCCGAGGGTGTGGCCAGCCTGGTGAAGTTCCACTGGAAACCACGCCAGGGCGTGCACTCGGTGCTGTGGGACGAAGCCCAGAAGCTGGCAGGCAAGGATACCGACTACCACCGCCGTGACCTGTGGGACGCCATCGAGACCGGCGACTACCCGGAATGGGAACTGGGGGTGCAGATCGTGCCCGAGGCGGATGAGCACCGTTTCGACTTCGACCTGCTCGACCCGACCAAGATCATTCCCGAGGAACTGGTGCCGGTGACGCCGCTGGGCAAGATGGTGCTCAATCGCAATCCGGACAACTTCTTCGCCGAAGTCGAGCAGATCGCCTTTTGCCCCGGGCATATCGTGCCGGGCATCGACTTCACCAACGACCCCCTGCTGCAGGGCCGGTTGTTCTCCTACACCGACACCCAGCTCAGCCGCCTCGGTGGCCCGAACTTCCATGAGATCCCCATCAACCGGCCGATCGTGCCCAACCACAGCAGCCAGCGCGATGCCATGCACCGCATGACCCTCGACAAGGGACGTGCCTCCTACGAGCCCAACTCCATCGATGGTGGTTGGCCCAAGGAGACACCGCCGGCTCCGGAGGATGGCGGTTTCGAGAGCTACCAGGAGCGTATCGATGCGCACAAGATCCGCCAGCGCAGCGACTCCTTCAGCGACCACTTCTCCCAGGCACGGCTGTTCTACCAGAGCATGAGCCCCAACGAACAGCAGCACATCGTCAAGGCCTACAGCTTCGAGCTGGGCAAGGTGGAGCGCGAGGCGATCCGTGTACGCGAGGTCAACGAGATCCTGGCCAATATCGACCTTGGGCTGGCGGCGGCGGTGGCGGCCAATCTGGGCCTGCCTGCACCCAAGGCCGGTACCGTGCAGGTCAAGGGCTCGAAACCGGCGCAGTCACCGGCCTTGAGCCAGATGAACCATCCCGGCAGCGTGGGCATCAAGGGGCGCAAGATTGCCCTGCTGGTGGCCGATGGCGTGGAAGGCGCCAGCGTCGACAGGCTGGTCAAGGCCTTCGAGGCCGAGAGCGCACGGATTTTGGTGCTGGGGCCGACTTCGGCGCCGGTCAAGACCGCCGAAGGCAAGCCGTTGCCGGTGGATGCGTCGATGGAGGGGATGCCGTCGGTGATGATCGATGGGCTGTGGGTGCCAGCCGGCAAGGCGGCGCTGGATGCCCTGGGCGAGAGTGGGGTGGCCAAGCATTACCTGCTCGAGGCCTACAAGCATTTGAAGCCCATGGGCTTGGCCAGGGGCGCCAAGGCCTTGCTGGACAGGCTGGGGCTCAAGGAGGACGAGGGATTGCTACTGGGGGATGATCAGAAAGTGGTGGCGGCCTTCGTCAAGGTGCTGGAGCAGCACCGGGTGTGGGCGCGGGAGGCTGGAGTCGAGGGTATTCCTGCTTAAGGGGGCTGCTGTGCAGCCCATCGCCGGCTTGCCGGCGATGGGCCGCGAAGCGGCCCCAGGATCTCAAGGCTGATGCGGCACCAACACCACCTGCGCCGGCAGCGAGCGCTGGATCTCATGCCGTTGTTTCAGCGCGAACCCTTCGTCGAGCTTGCGCACGCGCTTTTCCAGCAGGGTCTTGAGCCAGGGCGCATCCTGGGTGCGCGGGACTTGGAACACCACCTCGCACTGGTAGTTCACCACGTCGGCAGCGATGTCATCGAGCTGCCGGCGCATGGCACGGATATCCGTGGTCTTCAGCGCCACGACGGTATTCGGCGCGGTGGGGTCGATCAGCCGTGCCTTGGGCCTGGCCTCGGCGGCCTTGAGCGCGGCCTCGGCCTTTTCCAGCTCGGCCTTGCGCGCCTGGGCCACGGCATCGCCGCCGGTCAGCGCCGGCGCCTGGGGCATCAGCGCGCGGGCGCGGGCCAGGGCCGTGGCGGCGGCATTGACGTCACCCTTCTGCAGGACGATCTGGCTGCGCTGCAGGTAGGCCTCGGCGAGCTGTCGCTGGTACTGCTCCAGGCGCGCGTCGTCGGGCGACTGGGCCTGCAGGGCGGCCAGCTGGTCTTCGGCAGTGGCCAGTTCGTTGCTGGTGATGCTCTGCTGCAACTGCTGCCAGGCATCTGGCTGGGCAGGCGCGGCGGACTGTTCGGCCGGCGTGCCGGAACAGGCAGCCAGGAACAGGGAAAACGCGGCAACAAGCAGATAACGGGAGACGAACGGCTTCATTCCTGCGACTCTCTATTTGCGCAAAAAGCGAGCAAGTCTACACCCAGGTGCGCGCGCTCGAAAACACGTCTTACAGACCCTTTACAGGGGAAAAGGTTGCAGGGTGCGCCAGCGCACACCCTGTAACTCAGCGCTTTGGCAACGCCAGGCTCAGCAAGAATAGCACCGCCGCACAGACCACGATCGATGGGCCGGCCGGGGTGTCCTTGAACCAGGACAGGGCCAGGCCGCTGCAAACCGCCGCCACGCCCAGCAAACTGGCGCCCAGGGCCATTTGCTCCGGCGAGCGGGCGTGACGCTGTGCCGCGGCGGCGGGAATGATCAGCAGCGAGGTGATCAGCAGCACGCCGACGATCTTCATGGCCACGGCGATGACCACCGCGATCAGCAGCATCAGCGCCAGGCGCAGGCCCGCCACCGGCAGGCCCTCGACCATCGCCAGCTCCTCGTGCACGGTGATCGCCAGCAGCGGCCGCCACAGGGCGCCGAGCAGCAACAGCACCAGCACGCTGCCGCCGAGGATCCAGGTCAGGTCCGTGGGGCTGATGGCCAACAGGTCGCCGAACAGGTAGGCCATCAGGTCGATGCGCACGTCGCGCATGAAGCTCAGCGCCACCAAGCCCAGGGACAAGGTGCTGGGGGCGAGGATGCCGAGCAGGGTGTCGGAGGCCAGTGGCTGGCGTTGCTGCAGGGTCACCAGGAGGATCGCCAGCAGCAGGCAACCGACGGTCACCGCCAGGGCGGGGCTGATGTCCAGGGCCAGGCCCAGGGCCACGCCGAGCAACGCGGCATGGGACAGGGTATCGCCGAAATAGGCCATGCGCCGCCAGACCACGAAGGAGCCCAGGGGCCCGGCCACCACCGCCAGGGCCAGGCCTGCAAGCAGGGCGTAGAGAAGAAAGTCAGCCATGCTTGCAGTGTTCTCCGTGGACATGGGGGCCTGGGGCGATCACCGAGCCGTGCAGGTCGTGGCGGTGATCGTGATGGTGGTGGTAGATGGCCAGGCTCGGCGCGTTCTGGCCGAACAGTTCGACGAACGCCGGATCGCCGCTGACTTGCTCCGGATGGCCCGAACAGCACACGTGGCGGTTGAGGCAGACCACCTGGTCGGTGGTGCTCATCACCAGGTGCAGGTCGTGGGAAACCATCAGCACGCCGCAGCCGTGGCGGTCGCGCAGGCGGGTGATCAGGCTGTAGAGCTCGGCCTGGCCGGCCACGTCGACTCCCTGCACCGGCTCGTCGAGCACCAGCAGCTGTGGCTCGCGCAGCAGTGCCCGGGCCAGCAGCACACGCTGCATCTCGCCGCCGGAGATGGTCTGGATCGGATTGCCGATCACCTGCTCGGCACCGACCTCCTGCAGCGCAGCCAGCGCCGCGGCACGGTCCACGCCAGGCACCAGGCGCAGGAAACGCAGCACCGACAGGGGCAGGGTCGCATCCACCTGGATCTTCTGCGGCATGTAGCCGATGCGCAGCCGTGGCTTGCGCCAGACCTTGCCCCGGTGCGGCTTGAGCAGGCCGAGCACGGTGCGCACCAGGGTGGTCTTGCCGGCGCCGTTGGGGCCGATCAGGGTGACGATCTGGCCGGGGGCGACCGACAGGTCGATGCTGTCGAGCACCGCCTCGCCGGCGAAGGTGACCCCGACCTGTTCGAGGCGGATCAGCGCGTCGCTCATGGCGTGCCCCGGCAGTTGCTGCACAGGCCGACCACTTCCACGGTCTGCGACTCGACGCTGAAGCCGACACCCTTGGCGCTGGTGACGATGGCGTCGCTGATGCTGTCCTGCTCCAGTTCGATGGCCACGTGGCATTCGCGGCAGATCAGGAACTGGCCCTGGTGCGCGTGCTCGGGGTGGCTGCAGCCGATGAAGGCGTTGAGCGAGGCGATGCGGTGCACCAGGCCGTTTTCCAGGAGGAAGTCCAGGGCGCGGTACACGGTCGGCGGGGCGGCGCGGCGGCCGTCCTGCTCGCTGAGCACGGCGAGGATGTCATAGGCGCCCAGCGGCTTGTGGCTCTGCCAGACCAGTTCCAGCACACGGCGGCGCAGGGCGGTCAGGCGCAGGCCCTGGCGCGTGCACAGGGCATCGGCTTCGGCCAGGGCGCTGTGCACGCAATGGGAGTGATCGTGGGGACGGTGGGCCAGCGGCGTGATGGACATGGGCGGCGACGGTTCTGGATAGAGACGTTATTATGTTACTCGTTTCTGAGCCGTCGAGTATTCATCGTGTCCCGATTCCTTGCCCTTTTTGTCGCGTTCATCGCCTTTTCGGCCCAGGCCGACGTGCGCGTGCTGACCAGCATCAAGCCCCTGCAGCAGATCGCCGCGGCCGTCCAGGACGGTACCGGCAGCCCGGATGTGTTGCTGCCGCCGGGCGCCTCGCCGCATCACTACGCCCTGCGGCCGTCCGATGTAAGGCGGGTGGCCGAGGCCGACCTTCTGTACTGGATCGGCCCGGACATGGAAGGCTTCCTGCCCCGCGTGCTGGGCAGTCGTGGCAAGCCGACCGTCGCCGTGCAGTCGCTGCCAGGCATGCAACTGCGCCATTTCGGCGAAGACAGCCATTCCCATGAACATGAAGAAGACCACGACGATCACGACCATGACCACCGCCCGGGAAGCCTCGATGCGCACCTGTGGCTGTCGTCGGCCAACGCCCGGGTGATCGCGGCGAAGATGGCCAGTGACCTGGCCGCGGTCGACCCGGCCAATGCCGCCCGCTACCAGGCCAACCTGAAGGCCTTCGATGCACGCCTGGATGCCCTGGATGCGCGCATCAAGGCGCGCCTGGCGGGGATCGCGAGCAAGCCTTACTTCGTGTTCCACGAGGCGTTCGACTACTTCGAGGCGGCCTATGGCCTCAAGCACACCGGCGTGTTCAGCGTGGCTTCCGAAGTGCAGCCGGGTGCGCAGCATGTGGCGGCGATGCGCAAACGCCTGCAGGCGGTGGGCAGGACCTGCGTGTTCAGCGAACCGCCGCTGCGCCCGCGTTTGGCCGAGACCCTGACGGCCGGGCTGCCGGTGCGGCTGGCGGAACTGGATGCCCTGGGAGGCACCGACCCGGTGGATGCCAAGGGCTACGAACGGTTGCTGGAGAAGCTGGGCAATGACCTGGCGGGGTGCCTGGAGCAGCTCTAGGGCCGGCGTGGGCTGTGGGGCCGCACAGCGGCCCCACACTTGTTCGCAGCCTGCAAGGCCATCACGATCCCTGTGGGAGCGGGCTTGCCCGCGAAGACGGCCCCGCCGGATCAGAGGGCGAACGGCAGGCTCAGCGCCACCTGCTGACGCTGCGCCAGGCGCACCTCGAACTCGCTCGGGTCGTGGATCATCACGTCCATCCCGGCGAACGCCTGCGCGGCGATCAGGCGCGACAGCCAGAAACGCACGCAACCCACACGCAGCATCATCGGCCACAGTTCGGCCTCGGCCGCGGTGAATGGCCGCAGCGCCGCGTAGGCGCCCAGCAACGCCTGGGCGCGGGGCAGGTCGATGCCACCGGCCTCGTCGCAGCACCAGTCGTTCACGGTAATGGCGATGTCATACAGCATCGGCCCGGAACAGGCGTTGTAGAAGTCGATCACCCCCGTCAGGTGGGTCCCCTCGAACATCACATTGTCGCGGAACAGGTCGGCATGCAGGTTGGCCCGTGGCAAGGCGAGGATCTGCGCCTTGTGCGCGGCGATCTCGTCCAACGCCGCGCGTAGCAGTTGGCCCTGCCGGGCATCCAGCCCTGGCATCAGCTCGGCGCCGGCCGCGAGCATCCAGTCCAGGCCACGGTCGGTGCGGCGTTCGATGATGCGTTCGCGGGTCGCCAGGTGGATATGCGCGAGCAATTCGCCGACCTGGGCGCAATGCTGGCTGTTCGGCGCCTTGATGTGCTTGCCCGACAGGCGTGGCTGCAGCAGCGCCGGCTTGCCGCACAGCTCGCGCAGGGCGTTGCCGTCGCGGTCGCGCAGGGCGTAGGGCACCGGCATGTCGGCATCGTGCAGCACGTCGAGCAATTCGATGAAGAACGGCAGGTCCTCGACCGGCCCCCGTTCGACCAGCGTCAGGACGAACTCCCCCTGCTCCAGGCTGATGAAGAAATTGCTGTTCTCGGTGCCGGCGGCGATGCCCTGGAAGTCGAGCAAACGGCCCAATTCGTAGGGCGCCAGAAAGGTTTCCAGCTCAGGCCGGGTCACAGGGGTGAAGACTGACATGATGAAAAGAAGCCCATGCGGGCACTTCCGCCCGGAAGTGCCTGGTTTATGTGAACGATACGCGTTATTACCTTACCACTCGAAGAGCTTCCAGGAGGGGATCAGCATGTCCGGTTGGTCGGAACGAATGAAATTGCCCTCGGAGCCATCGGCGCGTACCAGGAAATAAGGCTTGCCGTGCTTCGGCGTGACCTTGATCGCATACAGGAAACCGTTCTGCCGGTACTCCTGGATGGTGTTGTCGCCTTCCGTGCGAATGGTCACCTCGGGATCGGCCGAGGGGGCGTCGTCCGCCGCCAGGGTGACGACAGGCATGGTGGCCAGCAGACCGAGCAGCAACAGGCGAATGGGTGTACGCATGATAACCTTGTCCCTTTGTCGTCAATTGTTCCCGCTATTCTAGCGCCGGACCTGCCGAAAAGGTTGATTCTCCTCATGAGCCAAGCGCCCCTCGTCCTGGTGGACGGTTCCTCCTACCTGTACCGCGCCTTCCACGCACTGCCGCCGCTGACCACCTCCAAGGGCATGCCCACCGGCGCGGTCAAGGGCGTGCTGAACATGCTCAAGAGCCTGCGCAAGCAGTATCCGGACAGCCTGTTCGCGGTGGTCTTCGACGCCAAGGGCGGTACGTTCCGCGACGCCATGTTCGCCGAATACAAGGCCAACCGCCCAAGCATGCCGGACGACCTGCGGGTGCAGATCGAGCCCCTGCATGCCAGCGTCAAGGCCCTGGGCTACCCGCTGCTGTGCGTCGAAGGGGTCGAGGCCGACGACGTGATCGGCACCCTGGCGCGCAGCAGCGCGGCACTGGGGCGGCCGGTGATCATCTCGACCGGTGACAAGGACATGGCCCAATTGGTGGACGGGCACATCACGTTGGTCAATACCATGACCGGTAGCGTGCTGGACGTTGCTGGCGTGCACGAGAAATTTGGCGTCGGCCCCGAGCACATCATCGACTTCCTCGCCCTGATGGGGGACAAGGTCGACAACATTCCCGGCGTGCCCGGCGTCGGCGAAAAGACCGCCGTGGGCCTGCTGACCGGCATCGGTGGCGGCCTGCGCGAGCTGTACGACAACCTGGACAAGGTCCCCGCCCTGCCGATCCGCGGCGCCAAGGGCCTGCCGGCCAAGCTCGAGGAGCACCGCGACGCGGCGTTCCTGTCGTACGAGCTGGCCACCATCAAGATCGATGTGCCACTGGAGATCGAGGTCGAGGCGCTGGTCTGCGGCGAGCCGGACCGCGAAGCGCTGCTGGCGCTGTACACCGAGATGGAGTTCAAGAGCTGGATCGCCGAGGTCCAGCGCGATGCGGCCCAGGCCGGCGAAGCGATCGCCACGGCGCAGGAGCCGGTGGCCAAGGCCGAGCCCAAGTACGAGACCATCCTCGACCAGGCGCGCTTCGATCACTGGCTGCAACGGCTGCGCCAGGCGCCGCTGTTCGCCTTCGACACCGAGACCACCAGCCTGGATGCCCAGCAGGCCAGGCTGGTCGGCCTGTCGTTCGCCATCGAGCCCCATGAGGCGGCCTACGTGCCACTGACCCACGACTACGAAGGCGCCCCCGCCCAACTGGACCGCGACGAGGTGCTGCTGGCCCTCAAGCCGCTGCTGGAAGACCCGGGCAAGGCCAAGATCGGCCAGAACGCCAAGTACGACATCAACATCCTGGCCAACTGCGCCATCGGCGGCGACCCGGCCCAGGGCATCCAGATGCGTGGCGTGGCCTACGACACCATGCTCGAATCCTACGTGCTGGACTCCACCGCCACCCGCCACGACATGGACAGCCTGGCGCTCAAGTACCTGGACCATTCCACCATCGCCTTCGAGGACATCGCCGGCAGGGGCGCCAAGCAGTTGACCTTCAACCAGATCCCGCTGGAAAAGGCTGGCCCCTACGCTGCCGAGGACGCTGATATCACCCTGCGGCTGCACCATGCCCTGCAGGCGCGCTTGGCCCGGACCCCGAGCGTGCAGCCGGTGCTGATGGACATCGAGATGCCGCTGGTGCCGGTACTGGCGAAGATCGAGCGCCAGGGCGCGCTGGTCGACGCCGAGCTGCTGGCGGTGCAGAGCGGCGAGCTGGGCGTGAAGATGGCCGAGCTGGAGCGCGAGGCCTTCGAACTGGCTGGCGAGGAATTCAATCTCGGCTCGCCCAAGCAACTGGGCGTGATCCTCTACGACAAGCTGGGCATGCCGGTGCTGAGCAAGACCGCCAAGGGCCAGGCCTCCACCGCCGAGGCGGTTCTGGCGGAACTGGCCGAGCAGGACTACCCGTTGCCCAAGGTGCTGATGCAGTACCGCTCGATGAGCAAGCTCAAGAGCACCTACACCGACCGTTTGCCGGAGCAGATCAACCCGCGTACCGGGCGCATCCACACTTCCTACCAGCAGGCCGTGGCCGCCACCGGCCGGCTGTCGTCCAGCGACCCGAACCTGCAGAACATCCCGATCCGCACCGCCGAAGGCCGGCGTATCCGCCAGGCGTTCATCGCCAGCCCCGGCTACAAGCTGCTGGCCGCCGACTATTCGCAGATCGAGCTGCGCATCATGGCCCACCTGGCCAAGGACGAGGGCCTGCTGTATGCCTTCCGCAATGACCTGGACGTGCACCGGGCGACCGCCGCGGAGGTGTTCGGCGTGCCGCTGGAGCAGGTCACCAGCGACCAGCGGCGCAGCGCCAAGGCCATCAACTTCGGCCTGATCTATGGCATGAGCGCCTTCGGCCTGGCCAAGCAAATCGGTGTCGACCGCAAGCAGTCGCAGGACTACATCGACCGTTACTTCGCCCGCTACCCAGGCGTGCTGGCCTACATGGAGCGCACTCGTGCCCAGGCCGCCGAGCAGGGTTTCGTCGAGACGCTGTTCGGCCGCCGCCTGTACCTGCCGGACATCAACGCGAAGAACCCGGCCCTGCGCAAGGGCGCCGAGCGCACCGCGATCAACGCGCCGATGCAGGGCACCGCGGCCGATATCATCAAGCGCGCCATGGTGGCGGTGGACAACTGGCTGACCGACAGCGGCCTGGATGCGCGGGTGATCCTGCAGGTGCACGACGAACTGGTGCTGGAGGTGCGCGAGGATCTGGTCGAGCAGGTCAGGGAGCAGATCCGCCCATACATGAGCAACGCCGCGCAACTGGACGTGCCGCTGCTGGTGGAAGTCGGCATCGGCTCGAATTGGGACGAAGCTCACTGAACGGTGTGACAAAGAGGCGTAGGATCTGCGGCGTAGTGTCGCGGATCCGAAGCTGGCTCAGCGTCAGTGGTTCTGAGTGCTCATGAAACTATCGCAAATAGTTTTCAGGGCGTCGGAACTAAACCGGTGAACCGGGACTCAGAGTAACTGAATGGCTGGTGAAGCCTTTCGATGCTCCTATGTTGTGTTAAGTGTTGGCAGATACCCGGACCCCGCCCTAGCGGTCCGGACTTGAACCCCGAACTTCCCCCTCCCCATACGAAGTCCGGGGTTTTTTTTGCCCGCGATTCGGCGATCCCGGGCATGTAGCAGCCCCAGCTTGAAGCTTGCCCCCAGTCATGCCGCTGGCTTGTCTTCCAGCTCCATCCAGCCGGCCAGCACGCCATAGGCCTCTTCCAGCCCCATGCGCTTGGGCGCCGAGAACAGCTGGATGGTCACTCCCTCGCCCCAGCCCTTGCGGATTTCCGACTGCACCTTGAGCAAGGTGTTCTTGGCGGCGCCGAAGGTCAGCTTGTCGGCCTTGGTCAGCAGGATGTGCATGGGCATGCCGCTGGCCGTGGACCAGTCGAGCATCATCTTGTCGAAGTCGGTCATCGGGTGACGCACGTCCATCAGCAGGATCACCCCGCGCAGGCACTCGCGGCTGCCGAGGTAGGCCTCCAGGTGATGCTGCCAGTGCTGCTTGAGCGGAATCGGCACTTTTGCATATCCGTAGCCTGGCAGGTCGACCAAACGCCGTTCATCGTCCAGACTGAAGAAATTCAACAGCTGGGTGCGTCCCGGGGTCTTGGAGGTACGCGCCAGGCTGGCATGGGTCAGGGTGTTGAGGGCGCTGGACTTGCCGGCGTTGGAACGGCCGGCGAAAGCCACCTCGTAACCCTGGTCGTCCGGGCATTGTTCGACCTTGGCGGCGCTAAGGGCGAATTTGGCTTTCTGGCAGAGGCCGAGGATGGGGTTTTTGACTTGCATGGGATATCCGATGTGGGTGCCGCCAAGACCAGGCCCGGCAAGCTGTGTCGTTTCCGTTTGGATGGCGGAAGTATATAATGCCCCAGTTTTTGTGTGCGCATTATCCCGGCGTAGGATGATGTGCATGGGGTGTCGATCAGAAGCTCGCGCATCAGAACGCAGCGCGGCCCCCAACCCTGAAAGGTCGTTGCGCATGGCGAAATGGCTGCTTGCTGTCGGTATGTTCCTGCCGTTTTTCAGCGCTCAGGCTACACAGGATCCCGAGGCGTTGTACAACCGCACGTGTGCGGCCTGTCACGCCGGGCAGTTGCCACAGGCACCCAAGAAGGGTGACCGGGCAGCCTGGGAGCCAAGGCTGGCGCGAGGTGTGGAGGTACTGGTGGCGCATGTTACCCAGGGTTTCAAGGCTATGCCGCCGCGTGGATTGTGCATGGACTGCAGTACCGAGGACTACCGGTCGGTCATCCTCTGGATGAGCGACAGTCCCGATACATAACATTTCACCCTTAGCCGTGTTGGATTAGCTGATGAACAAACTATTCGTGAGTCTGCTGTTGACCGTGGGTGTCGCAGGTGCGGCCAATGCTGCGCAACCCATCAAAGGCGATGCTGCTGCCGGCCAGGCCAAGACAGCCGTCTGTGGAGCCTGCCACAACCCCGACGGCAACAGCTTGGCGCCGAACTTCCCCAAACTGGCCGGCCAAGGCCAGCGCTATCTCGAGAAACAACTCCACGACATCAAGTCCGGCAAGCGTACCGTGCTGGAAATGACTGGCATGCTCGACCCCTTCAGCGACCAGGACCTGGCCGACATCGCGGCCTATTTCGCCAGCCAGAAGGGCAGCGTCGGGGCCGCCGACCCCAACCTGGTCGAGCGTGGCCGTGCCCTGTTCAACGGCGGCGACCTGGAAAAAGGCATGCCGGCCTGCACCGGTTGCCACTCGCCCAACGGCGCGGGTATCGCCCTGGCCGGCTTCCCGCACCTGAGCGGCCAGCACGCCCAGTACGTGTCCAAGCAACTCACCGACTTCCGTGAGGGCAACCGCACCAATGACGGCGACGCCATGACCATGCGTTCGATCGCCGCCAAGCTGAGCAACAAGGACATCGAAGCCTTGGCCAGTTACATCCAGGGCCTGCATTAATTTTCGGTTAATGCTGTCAGGCGATGATGAAAGGGCGGCGCGGGCTGCCCTTTTTTCTGTCCGTAGCCATTACACTACAGAACTCGGGCCCTTCCCGACCTGTCACAGTACGGGTCGCGTCGAGGCGACCAATGACTGCTCAGGAGTAAAGCATGCGTAAACTGATTCTCAGCGCTGCGCTGGTCGCCGCCAGCGTATTCGGAATGACCGCCGTACAGGCCGCGGAGCCTGTGGCAGGCGAGCAGTATTTCGAGCTGAGCAACCCTGTCCCGGTTTCCGTGCCAGGCAAGATCGAAGTCGTCGAGCTCTTCTGGTACGGCTGCCCGCACTGCTACCACTTCGAACCGACCATCAACCCCTGGGCTGAAAAACTGCCGGCCGACGTCAACTTCAAGCGCGTGCCAGCCATGTTCGGTGGCCCGTGGGACGCCCACGGCCAGATGTTCCTGACCCTCGAAGCCATGGGTGTGGAGCACAAGGTCCATGCCGCGGTGTTCGATGCCATCCAGAACAAGCGCATGCACCTGACCAAGCCTGAGGAAATGGCCGACTTCCTCGCCACCCAGGGTGTGGACAAGGACAAGTTCCTCGCCACCTTCAACTCCTTCGCCATCAAGGGCCAGGTCAAGCAGGCCAAGGAACTGGCGAAGAAGTACGAGATCACCGGCGTGCCGAGCATGGTGGTCAACGGCAAGTACCGCTTCGACCTGGGCACCGCCGGTGGCCCGGAAGGGGTGCTGGATGTCGCCGACCAGTTGATCGCCAAGGAGCGCGCCGCGAAGTAAGCGGCGCCCTGCATGAGCCGCTTCCGGACCACGCGAGGTATCGGCCCGCATCAGCCGCAGGTCAACGAACATCACCTGCAGGCCCCGGGCCTGCCGGAAGATGGCCGGCTGCGGCTGCTCAGCTTCAACATCCAGGTCGGCATCAGCACCGAGCGCTACCACCACTACCTGACCCGCAGCTGGCAGCACCTGTTGCCGCATACGGGGCGTGCGGGCAACTTGCAGAAGATCGGTGACCTGCTTGGCGACTTCGACCTGGTGGCCCTGCAGGAGGTCGACGGCGGCAGCCTGCGCTCGGGCTACGTCAACCAGGTCGAGCACCTGGCCCAGCTTGGTGCCTTCCCTTACTGGTACCAGCAGCTCAACCGCAACCTGGGGCGTTTCGCCCAGCACAGCAACGGCGTGCTCAGCCGGCTCAAGCCCCAGCACCTGGAAGACCATCCCCTGCCCGGCCCTGCCGGGCGCGGGGCGATCCTGGTGCGTTTCGGTGAAGGCAAGGACGCGCTGATCGTGGTGATGATGCACCTGGCGCTCGGCGCCAAGACCCGTGCCCGGCAACTGGCCTACGTGCGCGAGCTGATCGGCGGCTACCGCCACCAGGTCCTCATGGGCGACATGAACACCCATGCCAACGACTTGCTCGAGCATTCACCCCTGCGCGACTTGGGCCTGGTGGCCCCGCAGGTCGAGGCCACCTTCCCCAGTTGGCGCCCCCAACGTTGCCTGGACCACATCCTGCTCAGCCCGAGCCTGACCCTGGAGCGGGTCGAGGTGCTGGCCCAGCCCATTTCCGATCACCTTCCCGTTGCCGTCGAGATTCGTTTGCCTGAAGCCTTGGCGGTGGATACGCTGCCGGTCGTGAGCTAGAGGTCTCAAGAGTTCGGGCTTTTCGCCGAAATCTAGATGCCACCACCCGTTGCGGACCCAGGCATGACCGACGAAGCCGAGCGCTGGAAAGAAAAATACCTCAAGAGCATCGAACAGCAGGAAAAGCTCGAACGCCGCTGGGAAGCCCGTCTCGACCTGCTGCGCCGTGGCCTGGTGCGCAGTTCCCTGGCAGCCGAGGGCAGTGACAAGGCGGTCGACCAGTGCATGAAGGAAATGCGCGAAGTCATCCGTAGTGACAACCTGGACGCCGGCCTCGCCGGCTTGATCCCACGGCTGGAAAAGGCCGTGCTGGATTCTGAGCAGCGACGCGAAACCCGCATGAACCAGGTCAGTGATGCCTTGACGGCGCTGGTTGGTCAGTTGCAAGGCCTGCCATTGCCAGGCGAGGTCGCCCGCCCTTTGAAGAAACTCTCCAAGAAGCTCGAAGGGGGCGTCAGCCAGTCCCGCGAGCTGCCGCCCTTGCTGGGCGAACTCAGCGGTTTGCAGGGCCGGGCCTTGCGTGTGTTGCAAAGGCCGGAGGAGGAGCCCCGGCCAGGGTTGCTGCAGCGCTTGTTCGGTAACCACGAGACGCAGGCGCAAACCCAGCCTGTCGCGGCCATGGCCGAGACGCTGCCCGTCGCCGGCGCCATGGCGCAGCCGGGTGCCGAGCCCGTAGCCCTTCCGGGCGACATGGATGAATTGCAGCCGCTGGCCGAGGCACCAGGTCCAGACCCGATCGAGATCGAGCTACCCTCGGCGCAGGAGACGGCCCCGACCGAGTGCCCGCTCGAGGTGGAGCCGTCGCCGGACGATGACCGCGAGCCTGGCGAGCCGCTGGCCGATGGCCCAGGCGAAGCCATCGATGAAGACGGTTCCTACGCCCTGCCCGATGCCGTCGAACCGCCCTACAGCACGGTAGCCGCACACATCGAGCAGACCCTGATCGGCCTGCTCGACGACCTGAGCCTACCGGAGCGTCACAAGGCCCAGGCCCTGGCCATGCGTGAGCGGGTGTCACGCGGGCTCAACTGGTATGAGCTGATCCCGGTACTGGATGACCTGGCGGTGCTGATGCTGGCGATCACCGACAGCGGCCAGCACGAGTTCGAGGCCTACCTGCAGCAGCTCAACGAACGCCTGGAAAGCTTCCAGGGCCACCTGCAGGAGGCCAGTGCCGGGCATGCCGACAACAGTTGCGCCGCCCGCGAACTCGACAGCCAGTTGCGCGAGCAGGTCGACGGTCTGCAGAACAGCGTGCAAGGCGCCGTTGACCTGGACAGCCTCAAGCACATCTTGGAGAACCGCCTCGAGGGCCTGCTGACGACCATGGACGAACACCAGCAGGAGCGCGACCGCCGCGAGCAGGAACTGGCCGGCCGCCTGCAGGGTTTGGCCGAACGGGTGGCGCATATGGAGCAGGAGGCCCTCGGCTATCGCGATCACCTGGAGGAGCAGCGGCAGAAAGCATTGATCGACCCACTGACCGGCCTGCCCAACCGAGCCGCCTGGACGGAGCGTGTCGAGCGCGAGGTACAAGCCTGGCAGGAGCAAGGTGGCCATCTGTCGATGGCGATTCTCGACCTCGACCACTTCAAGCGTATCAACGACAGCTATGGCCACCTGGCTGGGGACAAGGTCCTGAAGATCGTCGCCGACCAGTTGCGCAAGCGCCTGCGTGGCCAGGACTTCATCGCCCGCTTTGGCGGCGAGGAATTCGTCCTGCTGCTACCGCAGACCTCGCTGGCGGACGGGGGCGAGATGGCCGAGGCCCTACGCGCGGCAGTCGAGGCTTGCCCGTTCCACTTCAAGGGCCAGCGGGTGGTGATCACCACTTCCATAGGGCTGAGCGCGTTTCGCTCCGGCGAGCGTGGCGACCAGGTGCTCAAGCGCGCCGATGCCGCGCTGTACCGTGCCAAGGAGCTGGGGCGAAATCGGGTGGAACAAGGCTGACTGGGCGAGGCGTGCATACGTTATGCTATTGCATTACTGACCCATCACCCTGGCTGTTTCCATGAAAGCGTTGTTCACTGCCCTGCTGCTGATCGTCCTGACCGGCTGCTCCACTGGCTTGCGTATCGATCGCAGCCATACGTCGGTCAACCAGGACAACCGTATCCAGTTCGTCGTCCTGCACTACACCAACGCCTCGCTGGAGCGCTCCCTGGCGCTGCTGACCCATGGCGAGGTCAGCAGCCACTACCTGATCGGCGATGGCCCGGCGAAGGTCTACCAACTGGTGGATGAGAGCCGCCGCGCCTGGCATGCCGGCGACAGCCAGTGGCAAGGCCGTACCTGGCTCAACTCCAGTTCCATCGGCATCGAGATCGTCAATCCGGGCTATACCGACACACCCACTGGCCGTGTCTGGCACCCCTACAGCGAGGCGCAGGTCCAGGCACTGATCGCCTTGCTCAAGGACATCGTCAAGCGCAACGGCATCGCGCCCCGGAACATTATCGGCCATAGCGACATCGCGCCGCTGCGCAAGCTAGACCCCGGGCCGGTGTTCCCCTGGAAGCGCCTGGCCGATGCAGGCCTCGGCGTATGGCCGGAGGCGACGGCGGTGGCACGGCAGCAGGCGTACTTCAGCGTCAATCCGCCGACGGCGGGCTGGTACCAGCAGCAACTGGCACGGTTCGGCTATGCCATCGCGCAGACCGGCGAGCTGGATGTCGCCACCCGTCATGTCATCGCCGCCTTCCAGATGCGCTTCCGCCCGCAGCGTTTCGACGGCATGCCGGACGCCCAGACTGCGGCGATGCTGCAGGTGCTCAACAGCATGCGCTGAACCTTGGGGCTGCGAAGCGGCCCAGACCTTCGCGGGTCAACATAGCGCCAGCAGCACCCTCGGCCAGCCAGGCCCATGCGCCCAACGGCGAGGCCGATTGTCCATTCCGTTGCTATACCTCTTGGTAATCAACTGGATGCCTGTGATGTCAGCCCTCTTCGCCGCGTTGCGCCAATTTTTCTACCGACCCTGGATGCTGGCCGGGATGGCAGCATTGGCCAGCGCCGTGCTGTTGCTGACGGCCAGCTTCGGCGTGGCCGTGCAACAGATGAAGCAAAGCGAAAGCGCGCAGATGAACGCCCGGGGCGAGCGCTTCCTGGAGCGTCTGGAGCAGGTGTTCGGCCAATTGCGCGAAGGTGTCGACCGTCTGCAGGCACAACCCCTGCGCGGCTGCGATGCGTCGATGCTGGAGGCCTTGCAGCAGGTTGGCCTGAGTTCGCGCTTCATCTATGAGGCGGCTTATGTCGAGGGCAACATCGCCTGCTCCAACCGGGGGGGCGAACGGCTCATCGAGCCTTTGCGGGCACCCGACATCCAGGGCCCGACCTACAGCTACTGGCTCAACACCACCACCGAACCCAACGAGAACCTGGCCGCGCTGATGCTCGGCCGGGGAAGGTTCCTGGTGTCCACCTCCCGCGGCCACCTCAGCGACGTGGTCGACCTCCCCCCCGGCGGCAGCCTGCTGGTGGTCCTCGACCACGGCACCCGGGCGATCCCGGTGCTGGGCCCCGTCCAGGTCTGGCCACCGGTCGCCAACTGGCCTCCTCCTTCGCACAAGGCCCTGCTCGAGCTGAGCGATCGCCTGGTCTACCGCATGCCGACCAAATCGCCGGACTACCAGTTGGTGCTGATTGCCCCCCGCGCCAGCCTGCCGCTGAAAATGAACGGCATGCTCTGGCTGCTGTTCCCTGGCAGCCTGCTGCTGGCCTGTTGCATCGGCTGGCTGGTGCTGCAACTGGTGCTGCAGCGACGTTCGATGAGCTCGGAGCTGCAGAATGCCCTGCGCCGGGGCGAGCTGCAGGTGCTCTATCAGCCGATCTTCGAGCTCGACAGCCGGCGTTGTGTCGGTGCCGAGGCGCTGGTGCGCTGGCGTCGCCCGGACGGTACCCTGACCAGCCCCGAGCTGTTCATCCCGCTGGCCGAGAACACCGGGCAGATCCGCCAGATCACCGACTTCGTCCTGCAACGGGTACTGGAGCAACTGGGCCAGCTGTTGCGGGCCAACCGCCACCTCTATATCTCGGTGAATCTGGCGGCCTGCGATGTCATGGTGCCACGTATCGGCCGGGTGGCGGCGCGCCTGCTGGCGCACCATCGGGTGTCCCCCAGCCAGATCGCCTTCGAGGTGACCGAGCGCGGCCTGATCGACGTGGTGGTGGCGCGTGACAACCTGCAGGCGCTGCGTGCGGTGGGGCACCAGGTGCTGATCGACGACTTCGGCACCGGCTATTGCAGCCTGGCCTACTTGCAGACCCTGCCGGTGGACTGCCTAAAGATAGACAAGTCGTTCATCGACGCGCTGGGCCATGATGCCGCCAGCAGCGGTGTGGCTCCGCACATCATTCGCATGGCCCATGACCTGCATTTGCGGGTGATAGCCGAAGGCATCGAGTGCGAGGACCAGGCGATTTTGCTCAACAATGAAGGCGTCAACTACGGCCAGGGTTGGCTGTTCGCCCACCCGCTCAATGCCCGGCAGTTCGCCGAACTGGTCACGCGGGGGCGGCGCGTGGGCAAGCCCTGACATTGCCGGTGCTTGTCATCCTGGGGCGCGAAGTGGCCCCCCAAAGTCTTGAGTGATTGCCCGCGAAACGAGTCGCCCACCTCAGACCGGCAAGGCCATGTAGAACTGGGTACCCTGCCCTGGCCGGGAAAACACCCCCATGCGCCCCCCATGCAACTGAACGATCTCCTTGCACAGCGCCAGCCCCAGGCCAGCGCCACCCTTTTTGCGCCCCACCTGCACGAAGGGCTCGAAGATGCGCCCTTGCTGGCCATAGGCGATGCCCTCGCCATTGTCCTCGACGCTGATGATCACCCGCTCGGCATGGCGCCGTGCGTGCAGGCGGATACGTCCGCCGCTGGCGGTGTGGCGAATGGCGTTGTGCAGCAGGTTGTCCAGCACCCGCTCGAGCTGGGCGATATCGGCCTGGATACGTGGCAAGGGCAGCTCCAGTTCGGTGAGCAGCTCGATCTGCTTGTGCGTGGCTTGCTCGGCAAAGCGTGCCTGGGCGCGTTCGAGCAGCTCGTCGATGGCACAGGGCGCCAGTTCCAGTTTCTGCAGGCCGCTCTGGTAGCGGGAGAAATTGAGCAGGTCGTTGATCAGCTGAGTCAGCCGCTGCATCTCCTCGCCAATGGTGTCGAGCAGGTCGTTTTCCCGGGCTTCGGGCGGGAACTTCAAGCGTTCGCGCAGCAGGCCGAAGGCCATGTGCATGCCGGTGACCGGCGTGCGCAACTCATGGGAGGCGCGCAGGACGAACTCGCTGCGCACCCGCTCGAAGGCACGCTGCTCGGTGACATCGTGCAGCACCATCACGGCGCCCAGGATCGGCCCCTGGGGATGGCTGACCGGCGTGAGGCTATAAGCCAGCAGGCGGGTTTCCTCATCGACCTCGATGCTCAGGTCATCGGGCGGGCGGTCTAGGTTGCCGCCACGCAGGACCTGGCGCACTTGCTGCTCCAGCTCCGGGCGCTGCAGCGCCTCGGCCAGGCCCGTGCCGACACGGCTGGAGTCCCAGCCAAGCTGGCGTTGGGCCACCGGATTGAGGTGCTCGAGGCAACCCTGGCGGTCGATGATCAACAACCCGTCGTCGATGCTGTCGAGCACCGCCTGCAGCCGTTGCTGGCCGGCCAGCAGTTCGTCGACATTGGTGGCCTGGTGCTTGCGCAGGGCATCGGCCATCAGGCCGAAGCGGCGGGTCAACTGGTTCAGCTCGGTGGCCTGGGTCACGGGCAGGGTGACATCGAAGTTGCCCTGGCCAACCTGGTCGGCGGCCTTGGCCAGGGCTTCGATCGGCTGGCCGAAGCGGCGGGCGATGTTGTGCGCGGTGACGAAGCCCAGCACCAGTACCGCCAGGCCCATCAGGCCGAGCATGCCGCTGATCAGCAGCGCGCGGCCGCGGGTTTGCTCCTCGCTGCGGGTGATGTGCTCCAGCGCCTGCTTGTGCGAATCGATCAGGTCGGTACGCACCTGGTTGAACGCTGCGCCCAGTGGTTGCTCGACCCCCATGCTGCGGGCCGGCGCCGGACTTTCGCGGTACGCCTGGAGAAAGGCCTGGTAGTTGCTGTTGGCCTTGCTGAAGCCGGTGCGCTCGCCACCTTGGGCCAGGCCCTCGTCGAGCAGGGTCTTGAAGCTCTCCTGCAGGGTCACCAGGCTTTGCGGATCGGTGCTTTCGTCGAGGATCAGGTTGAGCTGCTCACCCAGGTTCTGCCGCAGCTTCAGGCCGACTTCCAGGGCATGGGTGGTGTCGCGGACCAGGCGCTGCTGCACGGTGGCCATCTGCAACACGCTGACGAGCCCCAGCAGCAGGCCGAGCAGGGCGACCGTCACCAGCGCCGAGATGCTGAGGAAAAGCCGCGTGCGCAGCTTCATCGACCATTTCATAGGTTGTACTGCTTGCGCTTGCGGTACAGGGTGGAGGCGTCGATGCCCAGGGTCTTGGCGGCCTGGTCGAGGGTGTCGCTGGTGGCCAGCACCGCGCCGATGTGGGCGCGTTCCAGCTCGTCCAGGCTCAGCGCGGCGCCGACCCGCGGCGCGTTGCCCGTGGGTTGTTCGGCCATGCCCAGGTGGCTGATTTCCACACGTTCCTGCGGGCAGATGATGCTGGCCCGCTCCACCACGTTGCGCAGCTCGCGGATGTTGCCCGGCCAGCGGTAGTTGAGCAGGGCTGTGCGGGCTTCGTCGCTGAACACCCGGGCGGGGCGCGAGTATTCCTTGACGAAGCGGGCGAGGAAGCGTTCGGCGAGGGTGAGGATGTCTTCGCTGCGCTCGCGCAGGGGAGGCAGGTGCAGGGTGATGACGTTCAGGCGGTACAGCAGGTCTTCGCGAAAGCGCCCGTCGCGGACCATCTCCTCGAGGTTGAGGTTGGTCGCCGCGAGAATCCGCACGTCGGCCCGGCGGGTGATGGGGTCGCCAACCCGCTCGTATTCCTTGTCCTGGATGAAACGCAGCAGCTTAGGCTGGAGTGTCAGAGGAAAATCGCCGATTTCGTCGAGAAACAGCGTGCCGCCGTCCGCCTGGTTGACCCGCCCGAGGGTGCTTTCGCTGGCCCCTGTGAAGGCGCCACGGGTATGGCCGAACAGTTCGCTTTCCATCAGCTCGGCGTTCAGCGAGGGGCAGTTGATGGTCACGCAGGCCTTGCGTGCCCGTTTGCTCCAGCCGTGGATGGCGCGGGCCAGCTCACCCTTGCCGGTCCCCGACTCGCCGAGGATGAGGATATTGGCGTCGGTGGTCGCCACCTGCCGGGCGGTTTCCAGCACCGCCATCATGGCTGGGCTGTGTGAATCCAGGCCGTCCTTGGGTTTGCGCACCTCGCCTTCCAGCGCCTCCAGGCGCGCCGACAACTGGCGGACTTCCAGCTGCTTGGCCGTGGCCAGGCGCAATTGGTCGGGGCTGCACGGCTTGACCAGGTAATCGGCGGCGCCGGCCTGGATGGCATCGACCGCAGTGTCGATCGCCGAATGGGCGGTGACGATCACTACACGCATCCAGGGAGCCTGGATACGCATCTGGGCCAGCACATCCAGGCCATTGTCCTCGCCCAGGCGCAGGTCGAGGAAACACAGGTCGAACACCTGGCGCTGCAGCAAGGCTTCCGCCTGCGCGGCACTGCTGGCCGTGGCCACGCTGTAGCCTTCGTCTTCCAGGCAATAGCGGAAGGTTCGCAGGATCGCGGATTCATCATCCACCAGCAGAATGCGGCCTTGGTTGTCCTGGGCTGATTCCATTTTCCTACGCTCCTTCGGGATTGATCTCAATTAGTGTCGGAAAAATCGGGCAAGTTGCATGGTCCATTCTGAAGGAATCCGTTGTTTGCATGCTAGCCAATGGCCTGGTCTCGGTCTGAGCCCCCCAACAGCACGAGGTTCCACGGGCTTTTAGGAATGGCACAGCGGTTGCGACTGTCTTTTGTTATGCCAAGCAAGGAGGTGACTCATGCGCTTTTCCCCTCGAATGACCCTGTTGGCGGCCTGCCTGCTGCCGGTGTTCACCCCGGCCCTCGCCGACCCCGTCCAGGACGCGCGCCTGCAAGGCGCCCTGCAAACCGCACTGTCGCTCAACCGTGTGCTCAACCCGTTCCGTATCACGGTCGAGGTGGACGGCGCCCAGGCCCGTCTCTCCGGCGAAGTGGAGAACGCGGTCGAGAGTCAGTTGGCCGAGCGTGTGGCCCTTGCCACCCGTGGTATCGAGCAGGTCGACAACCAGCTGCGGGTCAACCCCGAGCTGGTCGAGCGGCCCCAGGAGCTGCGGGCTTACGCCCAACGTCTGGAAGACGCCACGCTCGCGGCGATCGTGCGCGCACGCCTGCTCTGGAGCCGTATCACCGAGAAGGCGCCGATCGAGGTCGAGAGCCGTGAGGGCGTGGTGACCTTGCGGGGCAAGGTCGATAGCCCTGAGGCCAAGGAGTTGGCCGGCGTGCTGGCGCGTAGCACCGATGGCGTGCACCTGGTGAACAACCTGGTCAGCCTGGACAGCGCCGCCATGGCCAAGGCCCGGGAAAAGCCGGTGGATGCGCCCACGGGGCCGCAACCCAGTGACAGCTGGATCGTCGCCAAGATCCAGAACAGTCTACGCTTCAGCCGCAACCTCGATGGCCTGAACATCAAGGTGGCCAGCGAGCAAGGGCTGGTCCGGCTGTCTGGCGAGGTGGTCAGTAGCGAACAGAAGGCCATCGCCGTGGAGGTAGCCAGGCAGATCATCGGTGTGCGAGGCGTGGACGCCGACCTGCTGAAGATCGCCACCAAAGTGGAAGGATGATCGTGCAAAACGCACGACCTTGCCGGGTCCATCGTGCAGGATACGTCCCCGGTGTTCGTGAGTTTTTTTCTATATTTTTGTTTTAAAAGGAATTTTACAGATGGCCAAGGCTGGCATGCAGGCTGCAACTTCCTGGGCAGGTTCGAATAAAAACACAGCAGGAGGAGCTGGCATGAACCGCCCATCCGTCAACCGCTCGCAGACTACCGCACTGCCCCTGCGCCAGTGCCTGTACCTCGGGCTGGCGCTGCTGCTGACCCTGGCCGCTGGCCAGTTCTACTACAGCTGGCAGACCTCCCGGCTGGCCGAGCAGGTGGCGGCGCAGACCGCGCTGCTGGCGCAGATCCAGGCGAACCGTGCCAATACCCTGGTGAGGGCGACCGAGCCGCTGCCGGCGGCAAAGGCGTCCCCTGCCACCCTGGAGCGCGTCGCACCCCAGGAGCGCTGGGTGTTCTGAGCGCCACGCCAGGCTGATTTCGAAAAGAAAGGAGAACCATCATGCTGAGTTGGGCCATCACTTTCCTGATCATCGCCATTGTCGCCGCCGTGCTGGGCTTCGGTGGTATCGCCGGCGCCGCCACTGGTATCGCGAAGATCCTCTTCATCATCTTCCTGGTCCTGTTCGTGGCTTCCTTCTTCTTCGGACGTGGCAGGGGTTGAACATGCGCAGGATGCTTTGCACAGCCCTGGCTACCGCCCTGCTAGTGGGCGGTGGCGCGGCGGCGATGGCGGCCAATGACGGCCAGGTCCGGGTCAATCAGCTGCTGGGTACGGACCCCGAGTACCGGGAAACCTGGCAGGACACCCTCGAGGGCGAAGAGCGGCTGCCCGATTGGGTGATCAACCTCACCGGCAGTTCGCAGGAGCAGATGTCGGCGGTCACCGAGGATGGCGACCGGTATCTGGTCGGGCCTTTGTGCGAATCGGAGAACAATTGCACCTACAAACGCCTGATCGTGGCGTTCAGTTGGGACAAGGACGACGCCTACGGGATGCTCGTGGAAGTCCCGGAGGGCCTGCCCTCGGACAAGTCGCCCACCCGCCATGCGCAATACCGCTGGCTGGGTGATCCGGACGACGGCATGAAGGCCATGCTGCGCGAGCAGCTCAAGCGCGACCCGAAGTGGTACTGACCGAAGCTCGCGCGTTGTAACGCTGTAGAAGCCGAACTTTTCCCGCTTTCCGGCTTCTATGATGCGCCGCCCCGAGGAGGGATGGCGCATGACCAAGGGGCCGGGCCGTTCTGGTTGTTGCAGGACCGGAGTGGCCTAGGGGTACAGGGAGTGCCTCCGCGATGGGCCGGGTCAGGTGAAGGTGACGTCGGAAGCTTCAGGCCGACCGTGTCGGATGGGCATGGGCTCGGGCCTGGCTTCCGAGGTACCCTCTATATAAAGAAGGCATCCACGTTTCTCCCCCTTTCCCTCGACAAGATCCTCTTTCGATCCGCACGCCTTCCTCCGGAAAAAAGCGAAATTGCCCCGAGACACATTTTGTCTCGACCGTACATCGAAATTTTTTTCGATCCCCTACCGTCACCGACGGGGGCGATTTTGGCCATTCGGATTGTCGAACAGGCCGTTCAAACCCTCGAATGAGTGCAGTCAAATCTGCCGAAAAATGGCGCTTTGGTCTTGTTCGGAAATCCGAACGCAGAAGAGACAACCTCTTCTGATGCCCGATTTCCTCTGGAAGTATCATGCCGATTCGGCATGGGCTACTCGTTTCCGGCATTAGACTGCCCTCTTTTGCATCGCAATAGTTGCCGCCTTTTTCGCTGACCCGAGCGCCGTGTCGCTCGCTTGCGGTGTCCTTCCATGGAGCCGCCGAACGGAAGAAAAACGCTGATCCATGGGCTGGAAACGGCTCTGCAACGCGCTTTTCCGGTTGGTGCCCGTGACCACTAGAACAAAGGGGGAATGACATGAAGAAGGCAAAACTAAGCCTCGCCTGGCAGATCGTCATCGGTCTGGTACTCGGCGTTGCAGTCGGCGCGCTGCTTAATCATTTCAGTGCAGAAAAGGCATGGTGGATCAGCAACGTCCTCCAGCCCGCCGGCGACATCTTCATTCGCCTGATCAAGATGATCGTCGTCCCGATCGTGATTTCGTCGCTGATCGTGGGCATCGCCGGGGTAGGCGACGCGAAGAAACTGGGCAGCATCGGCCTGAAGACCATCATCTACTTCGAAGTGGTGACCACCATCGCCATCGTCGTCGGCCTGGTCCTGGCCAACCTGTTCCATCCGGGTGCCGGCATCGACATGAGCACCCTGGGCACCGTCGATATCTCCAAGTACCAGGCCACCGCGGCCGAAGTGCAGCATGAGCACGCGTTCATCGAGACCCTGCTCAACCTGATCCCGTCGAACATCTTCGCGGCGCTGATGCGTGGCGAGATGCTGCCGATCATCTTCTTCTCGGTGATGTTCGGCCTGGGCCTGTCGAGCCTGCAGGCGGAGCTGCGCGACCCGCTGGTACGTACCTTCCAGGCTGTGTCGGAGACCATGTTCAAGGTCACCCACATGATCATGAACTACGCACCGATCGGTGTGTTCGCCCTGATCGCCGCCACCGTCGCCAACTTCGGCTTCGCCTCGCTGCTGCCGCTGGCCAAGCTGGTGCTGCTGGTGTACTTCGCCATCGCCTTCTTCGCCTTCATGGTGCTGGGCTTGGTGGCGCGGATATTCGGCTTCTCGGTCATCAAGATCATGCGCATCATGAAGGACGAGTTGATCCTGGCGTACTCCACCTCCAGCTCGGAAACCGTGCTGCCGCGGGTGATCGAGAAGATGGAGAAGTACGGTGCGCCGAAGTCGATCTGCAGCTTCGTGGTACCGACTGGCTACTCCTTCAACCTCGACGGCTCGACCCTGTACCAGAGCATCGCGGCGATCTTCATCGCCCAGCTGTATGGCATCGACCTGTCCCTGGGCCAGCAATTGCTGCTGGTGCTGACCCTGATGGTCACCTCCAAGGGCATCGCCGGCGTGCCGGGCGTTTCCTTCGTGGTACTGCTGGCGACCCTGGGCAGCGTGGGCATCCCGCTGGAAGGCCTGGCCTTCATCGCCGGTGTCGACCGCATCATGGACATGGCCCGTACCGCCTTGAACGTGATCGGCAACGCCCTGGCCGCGCTGGTCATCGCGCGCTGGGAAGGCATGTACGATGCGGCCAAGGGCGAGCAGTACTACAGCTCGCTGATGCAGGCCGCGGGCAAGCGGGAAACCGTGCTGGTGGGCGAGACCGCCAAGCGCTGACCCTGCTGCGTTGCACCGAAGAGCCCCGACTTGTCGGGGCTTTTTGTCGTCTGTAGCGACGCATTCGCCCGGCAAGCCCGCTCAACCGACCGGCATGCGTTATCATTCGGGGCATTTTTCAGGGGGAACACACGGATGCTCAACGGCCTTTGGCTCGGCTTTTTCCTGGTGGCGGCCATTTCCGCCCTGGCCCAATGGCTGGTCGGCGGCAATGCCGGCATCTTCGCCGCGATGGTCGAGAGCATCTTCGCCATGGCCAAGCTGTCCGTGGAGGTCATGGTCCTGCTGTTCGGCACCCTCTCCCTCTGGCTGGGCTTTCTCAAGATCGCCGAGCAGGCCGGAATCGTCGAATGGCTGGCCAAGGTCCTGGGCCCGCTGTTCGCCCGCTTGATGCCCGAGGTCCCGCCCGGCCATCCGGCCCTGGGCCTGATCACCATGAACTTCGCCGCCAACGGCCTGGGCCTGGACAACGCTGCCACGCCCATCGGCCTGAAGGCCATGCGCGCCCTGCAGGAGCTCAATCCGAGCAGCAGCACGGCGAGCAACGCGCAGATCCTGTTCCTGGTGCTCAACGCATCGTCGCTCACCCTGCTGCCGGTGACCATCTTCATGTACCGCGCCCAGCAGGGCGCGCCCGACCCGACCCTGGTGTTCCTGCCGATCCTCCTGGCCACCAGCTGCTCGACCCTGGTCGGCCTGCTGTCGGTGGCGGTGATGCAGCGCCTGCGCCTGTGGGACCCGGTGGTACTCGCCTACCTGATCCCCGGCGCCCTGCTGCTGGGCGGCTTCATGGCTCTCCTCGGCACCCTGTCGGCGGCGGCCTTGGCCAGCCTCTCGTCGATCCTCGGCAACCTGACGCTGTTTGGCGTGATCATCCTGTTCCTGGTGATCGGTGCGCTGAAACGGGTCAAGGTCTATGAGGCCTTCATCGAAGGCGCCAAGGAAGGTTTCGACGTGGCCAAGAGCCTTTTGCCGTACCTGGTGGCCATGCTCTGCGCGGTCGGCGTGCTGCGCGCCTCCGGGGCCCTGGAGCTGGCGCTGGACGGCATCCGCCATGCGGTGGAATGGATGGGCATGGATACCCGTTTCGTCGAGGGCCTGCCGACCGCGCTGGTCAAGCCGTTCTCCGGCAGCGCGGCGCGGGCCATGCTGATCGAGACCATGCAGACCCACGGCGTCGACAGTTTCCCTGCGTTGGTGGCGGCGACCATCCAGGGTAGCACCGAAACCACCTTCTACGTGTTGGCGGTGTACTTCGGCGCGGTGGGCATCCAGCGTGTGCGCCACACCGTGGGTTGTGCCCTGCTCGCCGAGCTATCCGGGGTGATCGCGGCGATCTTCGTCTGCTACTGGTTCTTCGCCTGAGCCTGGCCGGCCTGGGCGATGGTCCAGGCCACCACTTGTCCCACCAACTGGTCGCTGGCACTGCCGAAGCCGGCGACCACCGCCGGCACTTGGCTGTCGCCCAGCGGCTGGCGCACCTCGAAGCGGCGGCTGGCCAGGATACGCTGGCTGCGGCCCTGGACCAGCCGTGCGTCATAGCGGATCAGCACCTCTACGCCCCCGGCCCGGTACTCGCTTTGGAACGCCTGCAACTCGCCGACCAGCTCGAAGTCGGCCTGCAGGTTGCTGTCGTCCGCGCTCAGGCGCTGTACCCGGCCGTCGCGCTGGAAACCGTCGAGCAGGCGGTTGCGCAGCAACAGCGGCACCGGGTCGCTCCAGCGCGCACCCTTGTAGCTGCTGATGACGTCACCCTGGGGAATCACGGCGATGCGCGGCCCGGCCAGGGCTTCGCTGGCCAGTGGCTTGTTCAGGCGCAGCGACCAGTCCAGCGGCGCCTGGTTGCCGTTGGCCTGGCTCACCGGCAAGCGATAGATGTCCACCGGCTCGCTTTGCGGCAGGATCGAACAGGCCGTGGCCAGGCCCAGGGAGGCTGTCAGGGCGAGCAGGCGCAGCGACCGTTTCATGGCTGGAACTCCTTGTTGTTGTCGCGGCCCAGCAGGTAGCCGCCTGGGTCTGCCTCCAGGCGCCGGGAGATACCCTTCAGGGCGTTGAGGGTTTCGCGCAGCTCGCGGATCGCCGGGGCCAGCTGGTTCAGGCCCTGGGCGCCGTCGTCGAGGGCTTGGCGGTTATCCTTGAGCAGGGCGTTGATGGTCGCGGTGCTTTCGGCCAGGGACTGCATGGCCTGCTCGGCGCTGCCGATCGCCTGCTTGCCTTCGCTGCCCAGCAAGGCGTTGGCGTCGTGCATCAGCGTTTGGGTCTCGGCCAGGGTGGCGCTGGCCTGCTTGCCGACCTCGGCCAGTTGCTCGATGGCCTGGGCGATGCCGCCCTTGTGGTTGGCGAAGGCGCTGGTGGTTTGCTCGAGGTTCGCCAGGGTGTTGCCCAGGCGGTCGATATTGGTTTCGGAGAACATCTGATTGGCGTTGTGCAGCAGCAGGTTGATGTTGGTCACCAGGTCGCTGCTGTCGTTGAGCAGCCGCGAAATGGGCGATGGCGAGGCGACGATCACCGGCAACTGGCCTCCCTTGCCCTTGAGTTCCGGGCTTTGCGGCGTGCCACCACTGAGCTGGATGAAGGCGTTGCCGGTGACGCCGGCCAGGGTCAGCTTGGCTTGGGTGTCCTGCTTGACCGGTGTATCGGCGTTCAGGCGGATGCGCGCCAGTACCCGGCGTGGGTCCTGCGGGTCGAGGCGCAAGGTGGTGACATCACCGACCTTGATGCCGTTGTACTGCACCGTGCTGCCGCGTGACAGGCCCGAGACCGCTTCGTTGAACACCACTTCGTAGTCCTTGAAGGTGTCGTCGACGCTGGACTTGGCCAGCCACAGGCCGAACAGCATGGCGCCGGCCACCACCAGGACGGTGATCAGGCCGATCAGGACGTGATGAGCTCGGGTTTCCATCTTCAGCGCTCCTGCTCCGCACGGCGGGCGGCGTCTTCGGCCGCCCGCCCGCGCGGGCCGTGAAAGTATTCGTGGATCCAGGGGTCGTCGGTCTGCTCGACCTGTGCCAGGGGGGCGGCCACCAGCACCTTTTTCTGCGACAGTACCGCGACCCGGTCGGTGATGGTGTAGAGCGTGTCCAGGTCGTGGGTGATGAGGAATACCGAAAGGCCCAGGGCGTCGCGCAGGGTCAGGATCAACTGGTCGAAGGCTGCGGCGCCGATCGGGTCGAGGCCAGCGGTGGGCTCGTCGAGGAACAGGATGTCCGGGTCCAGGGCCAGGGCCCGGGCCAGGGCGGCGCGCTTGACCATGCCGCCGGACAGCGACGATGGGTACTTGTCGGCAGCGGAAATCGGCAGGCCGGCCAGGGCCAGCTTGACCCCCGCCAGGTGTTCGGCGTCCGGGCGGGACAGCCCGGCATGCTCGATCAGTGGCAGGGCGACGTTCTCGGTCACGGTCAGCGAAGAGAACAGCGCGCCCTTCTGGAACAGCACGCCGAAGCGCCGCTCCACCCGCGAGCGCTGGGTATCGCTGGCCTGGGCCAGGTCCTGGCCGAACACCTTGACCTGCCCTTCGTTGGGCCGCCGCAGGCCGACGATGCTGCGCAGCAGCACCGACTTGCCGCTGCCCGAGCCGCCGACCACGGCGAGGATCTCACCGCGATACAGGTCCAGGTCGAGGTTTTCATGGACAACCTGGCTGCCGAAGCGGTTGCAGATGCCCCGCGCCTCGATCACTTTCTCGCGCGTGCCGTTCACCAGCCCATCTCCATGAAGAACAGCGCGGCCACCGCATCCAGCACGATGACCACGAAGATCGACTGGACCACGCTGGAGGTGGTATGCGCGCCCACCGATTCGGCGCTGCCGCTGACCTTGAAGCCTTCCAGGCAGCCGATGGCGGCGATCAGGAAGGCGAAGAACGGTGCCTTGGCCAGGCCTACCAGGAAGTGCTGCACGCCGATGTCGCTCTGCAACAGCGAGAGGAACATGGCTGGTGAGATATCCAGCGACAGGGCGCAGACCACCGCGCCGCCGATGATCCCGCAGAGCATCGCGACGAAGGTCAGCAGCGGCAGGGCGATCAGCAGGGCCAGGACCCGCGGCACCACCAGCAGCTCGATGGGGTTCAGGCCCAGGGTGCGGATGGCGTCGACCTCTTCGTTGGCCTTCATCGAGCCGATCTGCGCGGTGAAGGCGCTGGCGGTGCGGCCGGCCATGAGGATGGCGGTCAGCAGCACGCCGAATTCGCGCAGGAAGGAGAAGGCCACCAGGTCGACGGTGAAGATGCTCGCGCCGAAGTCGGCCAGTACCGTGGCGCCGAGGAAGGCCACCACCGCGCCCACCAAGAAAGTGAGCAAGGCCACGATCGGCGCGGCATCGAGGCCTGTCTGCTCGATGTGCGCAACCACCGGCGTGACCCGCCAGCGATGCGGCTGCAAGGCGCGTCGCAGCAGTGTCTCGAGGATCAGGCCGATGAAGCCGAGCAGTTGCCGGGTGTCCTGCCAGAGGGTATCGACGGCCCGGCCGATGCGCTCGAGCAGTTGCAGCAGCACTGGGCGTTCCGGCGCCTTGACCGGGATGCAGTAGTCCTGCACCGAACAGTAGACGTTCTTGAGCAGGGCGCGGCTGGCGTCGGGAAGGTCGCCGGTGCAGCGCGACAGGCGTTCGGCACCGAGCAGTTCGGCCAGCAGCGAGGCGCCGGCGGTGTCCAGGCGGCCCAGCTGGCTGAGGTCGGCGACCGTGTCGTCGCCGTATTGCGGGCGCAGGCGCTCACTCTCGCGCTTGAGGCTGGCGTAGTGGGCCAGGGTCCAGTCGCCGGCGATACGCAAGCAGGCCGGTTGGCTACTGGTGTCCAGGGTGGCGCTGGGGGTTGTCATAGGCTCCATGCATTTGACCGGGCGCGAGGCATCGAGTCAGATCATAGCGTAATGGCGGCATTTGGGGCTGCTTCGCAGCCTATCGCCGGCAAGCCGGCTCCCAGACAGGTTCAGCGGTGCCCTCGGGCTACTGTGCAGGTGCATCGTCCACCACCCTGAAGCGCAACACGCCAATCACCTGCCCATCCTCGGTCAGCACCCTCACCTGCCACTTGCCCACCGGGTTGGGCGGGAAGTTCTGCTTGTGCGTCCAGGCCCGGTAGCCTTCCTTGCGTCCGCCGTGGATATCCAGGGCGATGCGATCCACCTCTTTACCATCGAGCTGCCACACGTGGTAGATGCGTTCGTTGAGGCCGCGCGGGGCATTGATCGCGGTATAGGCATACAGGCCGCCGCTGCGGATGCGGCTGGCAGCGACTTCCTCCAGAGAGTCGCCCGGCTGGCGGTTCTGCACTTCGGTGCTGACGGCCACCTCGGTCATCCACAAGGTGGCCGGCGGCACCCAGGAACGCAGCAACCAGCCACCGCCGCCGACTGCCAGGGTCACCAGCACCAGAGCCACGCCGCGGCGCCAGGTGTTGATCGGGAAGCTGCTGGCCAGGCTGGGGAAGGACAGCGCCATGGCGGCGACCAGGGCCAGCTTGAAGCTCTGCGCCGTGGTCAGGTGCAGGATGATCGGCAGCGCCGTGAGCAGCGCGGCGAACAGGGTCAGGGTGTGCAGGGCGAGGAACAGCCAGCGCCGGGGCGCCAGCCACTTGTAGTACAGCGGGTCGATGATCGAGATCAGCCCCGCAGCGCCGAGCAGGCCGGTGAAGACCAGTTGCCCGCTGTTCCAGGTGGTGGTGATGAAGAAGAACGGCAGGACGAAGAACAGGCTTTCCTGGTGGATCATCTGCGTCGCGTAGCGCAGCAGCGGTTGCGGGATCTCGCGCTTGAAGGCTCGGGCGAACAGGCCCGTGAGGGTGTTTTCCAGCATCAGCCAGACCCAGCTGACCAGCATGACGATGGCGATCCAGCTGGCCAGGCCGGCCTGGCGGTCGACCAGGATGAAGCTGCCGATGCCAGAGAGAAAGCCGCAGAGCGCGATGATGCCGGGGTAGCGCTTGAGCAGTTCGATCACGCGCAGGATGAAATTGGGTATCGGAGGCATGGGGCTGATAGACAGAGAGATTTAGGTGCCGGTTCTGGCTCGGTCGCAGGACGAGCCTGCTCCCACAGGCTTGCGCAAAGCCTGGCACGAATCCTGTGGGAGCGGGCACGTCGGGGCGCCGAACCGCCGTGAAAGGGCCGGATGATGGCTACAGGATACCGCTGAATCAGGGCTGGCGTGTAGCGCCGCTGGAGCGTGGCGTCGGGTGGCGGCGACGGCGCAGCAGCCCGGCGGCCAGGACCAGGCCCAGCAGCAGTGCCAGCAAGCCGTAGAGTTCGTCGTAGCCGAGCAGCGGTTTTTCGATACGCAGGTAGCCTGGGTCGTCGAGCAGCGTGCGCAGGGCTTCGTCGGCCTGCTTGAGGCTGACCTGGCGCAGCTTGCGGACCGGGTCGGCGAAGCGCCCGTCGGTGTAGTCGTTCAACGCGCCCCAGTAGTAGTCGGCCAGGGCGCTGTTACCCTGGGTGGTCCAGCTTTCGCGGGCGATGGCTGCTTCCTTGAGGCGCGCGAAGGTGTCCGGGTCCAGGCCGTTCTTGCGCAGGTGGTCGAACAACTGCTGCATGACCTTGACCGCTTCGTCGATGTCCTGCCGCTCAAGGTCGGCATTGAGGCTGAGCATGCCCCGGTCGCCAAAGCTTTCGCGTTGCACCGAGGGCCCATAGGACAGGCCATGGCGCAGGCGCAACTGGTCGTACAGGGCCCAGTCCAGGTAGCGCGAGAGCAGGTCGAGGGTCTGGTCGTGGGCGTTGTCCAGCACCGGCTCGATGAACAGCCAGTGCAGCTTGACGCTGTCGCCCAGCCAGCCGCGGGTCAGGTCGCGGCGCTGTTCGGCCTGGCGGCTGATGCTTTCCAGGCTGCGCCGCTCGCCTGGCTCCACGGCCGGCAGCTCGCCATAGGTGCGCTCCAGGTAGGCCGGCAGCAGGCGGTCGAGGCCGCCGACGACAATCAGGGTCATGTTGTTGGCGGCATACCAGTGCTCGCGCAGTGCCTGGACCTGCTCCAGGGTCATGTCGTCGAGGTTGGAGCGCTCCGGGCACTTCAGGCCCAGTTCCACGGCCAGTTGGTCGCTGGCGCGGTGGCCGATGTCCTGGCGGTCGAGCCAGCGCTGCAGGTGGCCGTAGTGGCCGCCGTCCTCGCGTTCGATGATCTTCTTCGCCGTGGCCAGGGCCTTGCCATCGATACGTGTGTCGCGGATCGCCGCCAGCAGCAGGTCGAGGACCTTGCGCTGGTTGCGCGCCGGCGCCTCGACGACGAAGGTGGTGTCGGCGCTGCTGGTGTAGGCGTTCCACTCCCCGCCCAGTGCCTGCATGCGCTCTTCCAGGCCGCCCTCGCCGCTGGCGTCGATGCCGCTGAACAGCAGGTGTTCGAGCAGATGTGGCAGCTCCCGCAGGTCGCAGTCGAAATCGTCCAGGCCAACCCCCACCACCAGGCGGATCGCCACATGGTCGCGCTCGTAGCCCGACTTGAGGATCACCTGCAGGCCGTTGGGCAATAGATACCCTTCGACCCGGGAGCGATCGAGGGCGAACGTGGGCAGGCTGCACAACAGCAGGCAAACGAACATCAGGCAACGCATGGGCGAGCTCGGGTCTCCAGGTACGCGGGATCAGGACAGGCGGGCTTCGTCCGGCACGCTGTCGAGCAGAAGCCCGCCCGTGTCCGCGCCGCCCAGTACCACATAGGCACTGCTGCAGAACAAAGAGTTCAACCGCTTCATGTCGGCGATCAGCTCCAAGTGTAGCGAACTGGTCTCGATACTTTGCACCACTTTGCGTTGCAAACGGCTGACATGGGCGTGGGCCAGGCGTCGCTCCTGGGCGCGGAAGCGGCGTTTCTCGCGTAGTAGCAGGCGGGCGCTCTGCGGATCGGCGCTGAGGAACACCGACAGACCCAGGCGCAGGTTGGCCAGCAACTGCTCCTGCAGGCCAGTCAGTTCCTCCAGGCCGACCTGGGAGAACTCGCGGCGCTGGGAGGTTTTTTGCTGCTGGACCTTGCGCAGCATGCGCTCGATCAGGTCGCTGGCGAGCTTGAGGTTGATCGCCAGCTCGATGATCTCGGCCCAGCGCCGGTTGTCCTGTTCGCTGAGATCCTCCCGCGACATCTGCGCCAGGTACAGCTTGATGGCGCTGTACAGGGCTTCGGCATCCTCGACCAAGGCGCGTACCTGCTGCGGCATGGCGGTCTGGGTGCCGCGCAGGGCACCCAGCATGGCTTCGAGCAGGCTGTCGACGATGTCCCCCAGGCGCAGGGTCTCGCGCGCGGCGTTGGCCAGGGCCAGGCTCGGTGTGTCGAGGGCGGAGGCGTCCAGGTGGCGTGGCCGGATCTGGCCGTTGCCGTTCTCGCGCTCCGGCAGCAAGGCGTTGCACAGGCGCCCCATGGGCTTGACCGTGGGCAGCATGATCAGGCAGCGCAGGGTGTTGTAGAGCAAGTGGAAGCCGATCACCAGCTCCTGCGGGCTGAACCTCAGCGAGTCCATCCAATCCACCAGCGGGTGCAGCACCGGGATCACCAGCACCAGGCCGATCAGTTTGTACAGCAGGCTGCCCAGTGCCACCCGTCGGCCCGCGGCGTTCTGCATGCTGGTGGTGAGGAAGGCCAGCAGGCCGCTGCCGATGTTGGCGCCGACCACCAGGCCGATGGCCACCGGCAGGCTGATGACTTCCGCACCGGCCAGGGTGGCGGTGAGCAGCACGGCGGCCAGGCTGGAATAGGACACCAGGGCGAACAGGGCTCCGACCAGGGCGTCGAGCATGATGTCGCCGGTCAGGGAGGCGAACAGGACCTTCACGCCCTGGGCATGGGTGATCGGCGTGGCCGCCTGGACGATCAGCTCCAGGGCCAGGATGATCAGGCCCAGGCCGATGCCCACGCGGCCGAGCTGGCCAGCGCGGGTCTGCTTGCGCGAAAGAAAGAAGATCACTCCGAGGAAGACCAGCAACGGCGACAGCCATGACAGGTCGAAGGTCAGTACCCGGGCCATCAGCGCCGTCCCGACATCGGCACCGAGCATGATCGCCAGGGCCGGGGTCATGGCCATCAGGCCCTGGCCGACGAACGACGTCACCAGCATGGCCGTGGCGTTGCTGCTCTGCACCAGCGCGGTGACCAGGATGCCGGCGATGAAGGCCAGCGGGCGCTTGCTCATGTTCTGGCTGAGCACCCGGCGCAGGTTGGAGCCATAGACCCGCAGGATGCCGGTTCGCACGATGTGCGTGCCCCAGACCAGCAGGGCCACGGCGGAGAGCAGGTTGAGCAGGGTCAGCATGTTTCGAGGCCCCCCTAATGCCTTCGCCCCAGCGTGGGGCCAACGGGTGAAGCCGTGAGGCGGGTTTGCCCCGTGCTCACTCAAGCTTTAGTTGTTTTGCGGACTTGCCGCCAGCTTGGCATGGCTGAAACATATTTGAAACATTTCGTCGCGGGACCCAGCCCGCTGCTACAAGCCCTGTGGCGGGCATGAATGAAAGAAGGCCCCGGAGGGCCTTCTTTCTTGCGCGTCCTGATCTTATTGACCCGGGATGTCCTTGCGCAGTTTCACCGGCTCGTGCTCCTTGCCCTCTTTGCGCGCCATGGCCGTGCGCATGCGGATGTTGATCGCCTCCACCGCCAGGGAGAACGCCATGGCGAAGTAGACGTAGCCCTTGGGCACGTGCACGTCGAAGGATTCGGCGATCAGCACGGTACCGACCACGATCAGGAACGACAGGGCGAGCATCTTCAGCGACGGGTGCTTGTCGATGAAGTCGCTGATGGTGCCGGCGCAGAGCATCATCACCAGCACCGCGACGATGATCGCGGCGATCATCACCGGCACGTGGGAGACCATGCCCACGGCGGTGATCACCGAGTCCAGGGAGAATACGATGTCGATGATGGCGATCTGGATGATGGTGTAGAAGAACTGGCCACCGGCGCCCTTGGGCGCTTCCGGGCTCTCGTCCTCGCCTTCCAGGCCGTGGTAGATCTCCTGGGAGCTCTTCCACAGCAGGAACAGGCCACCGAAGAACAGGATCAGGTCGCGCCCGGAGATGCCCTGCTCGAGCACGACGAACAGGTCGTCGGTCAGGCGCATCACCCAGGTAATCGACAGCAACAGCAGGATGCGCGTGACCATGGCCAGGGCCAGGCCGAAGATCCGGGTGCGTGGCTGCATGTGCTTGGGCATGCGGCTGACCAGGATCGAGATCATGATGATGTTGTCGATACCGAGGACGATCTCAAGTGCCGTGAGGGTGAAAAAGGCAACCCAGATTTCCGGGCTGGTCAGCCATTCCATGTGTATTCCTTCGAACGATAGAGGCGATGCGCCCGGGCTCGGGGCGCATCGCGGTTTGGGCTTGTCTTACAGACTGCTGAACAACGGGAAAATCCCCATGAGCAGTGCGGCGAGCATTATGCACAGGCACACCAGCACTGCCCACTTGAGGGTGAAGCGCTGGTGGTCGCCGAACTCGATGCCGGCCAGGGCCACCAGCAGGTAGGTGGAGGGTACCAGGGGGCTCAGCAGGTGTACCGGTTGCCCGACGATCGATGCACGGGCCATCTCCACCGGGCTGATGCCGTAGTGGCTAGCCGCTTCCGACAGGACCGGCAGGACGCCGTAGTAGAACGCATCGTTGGACATGAAGAAGGTGAACGGCATGCTGACGATCGCGGTGATCACGGCCAGGTACGGCCCGAGCGCCTCGGGAATCACCGACAGCAGGCTCTTGGACATGGCCTCGACCATGCCGGTGCCAGACAGGATGCCGGTGAAGATGCCCGCGGCGAAGATCAGGCCGGTGACCGCCAGGACGCTGCCGGCATGGGCGGCGATGCGGTCCTTCTGCTGCTGCAGGCACGGGTAGTTGACGATCATGGCGATGCTGAAGGCGATCATGAACAGCACCGGCAACGGCAGCGCGCCGGCGATCAGCGCGACCATCAGGGCGGCGGTCAGGGCGCCATTGAACCAGATCAGCTTGGGCCGACGTGCCTCGGGGAACTGCGACACGCTGATCTCGCTGTGGTCGATGTCGTCGGTGGGCAGGTGCAATTCGCCCAGGCGGGCCCGCTCACGCTTGCCGTACATGTAGGCGATGCCCAGGATCGCCAGGACACCGAACACCATGGCCGGGATCATCGGCACGAAGATGTCCGACGGGTCTACGTGCAGCGCGCTGGCCGCGCGGGCCGTGGGGCCGCCCCAGGGGGTCATGTTCATCACCCCGCCGGCCAGGATGATCAGGCCGGCCATGATCCGCGGGCTCATCCCCAGGCGGCTGTACAGTGGCAGCATGGCCGCGCAGCAGATCATGTAGGTGGTGGCGCCGTCACCGTCGAGCGAGACCACCAGGGCCAGCGCCGCGGTACCGACCGAGACTTTCAGCGGGTCGCCCTTGACCAGCTTGAGGATCTTGCGCACGGCCGGGTCGAACAGGCCGGAGTCGATCATCAGGGCGAAATAGAGAATGGCGAACATCAGCATCACGCCGGTGGGCGCAAGCTTGCTGATGCCCTCGAGCATCATCGGGCCGATATGGCTGTAGAAGCCCCCGAACAGGGCGAACAGGATCGGTACCAGGATCAGGGCGATCAAGGCCGATAGGCGCTTGGTCATGATCAGGTACATGAAGGTGATGACCATGGCAAAGCCGAGGAAGGTCAGCATGGCGGTACTCCAGGCGTGGCGCGTCGAAAGGCGGGTCGATTCGGGCGGATCAGCGCGTCAGGCGCTGCGCATGGAATAGCGGATGGGGTACGGCGAGGAGGCGGTTGCAGGAAGACATCAGTATCACCATTGTTTTTGTCGATTGGGCCGGGCGCGGAATGTTCCGGGTGCCCTGGCTGACCGGTCTGTCGCCGGTAGTGGGGCTATCCTATTGGCGAAAGCTTTCAGCCAGCTTTCGCCTGGGACAAGGCGACGGGAGGTCATATCGATGCCGGAGGTACAAGAAGGCGGCTGCCATTGCGGCGCCCTGCGCTATCGCCTGGAGGGTGACCTGACGGATGTCGCCCATTGCCATTGCTCGATCTGCCGGCGGGTCAGCGGTGGGTTGGTGGTCACCTGGCTCACCCTGCCTCGCACCGGCTTCCAGTGGCTGGCGGGCACGCCCAGGTGCTATATGGCGCCGGCCAGCTGCAGCCGTTACTTCTGTGGCCAGTGCGGGGCGCACGTGGCCCTGGTGACCTCGCACAGCCCGGACAGCATCGATGTGACGGTGGCGACGCTGGATCATCCGCAGCGGGTGCGGGCCCATCGGCATATCTGGACCAGCAGCCGGTTGCCCTGGCTGCACCTGGATGAGGACTTGCCTGGGGAGACCGAGGAGCGTCTTTAGGCGGCTGATGGGATGGCGCTGCGAGTCTGGGGCCGCTTTGCAGCCCGTGACGCTCCGCGGCCCAGCCATCAGGGCAGTTGCAGCCCCCCGGCCGCCTTGTGCAATGCACGCAGGTGCTCGCCGATCTGCTGCACATTGGCCTCCACTGCGGCGATCTCCCTGGCCCGCTCAGGCTCGAGCAAGGCCCGCACTGCCTTGTCCAGATCGGTACTCAGGCGCAGCAGTTGCGCCTGGCGCTCGCTGCTGACCTGCTCCAGGTGCTTGCGCTCGTCCGGCTGGGGCAGGCCATAGCCGCTGCTGCCCAGCAGCTCCGCCGGGCGGCTGAGGAAGCCGCTGTTGGCCAACATCTGCTGCAAGGTCTCGTTGGCCTTGGCGATGCTGCCATCCTTCAGCGCCTGGGCGTTCAGGTAACGCTGCTTGACCTCGTCCTGGGCCAGCAGCAACTGGCGGCGCAGGCTGGCTTGCTCGAGCAGGAGCAAGGCGGCGCTGGTGCGCAGGTTGGCCTGCTGGAACCAGGTGCCGCGTTCGCTGGCGTCCAGGGCGAGCCAGTCCTCGACCTTCACCTGCTTGATCGGCAACTGCTGCTTCAGTACCTCGAACATGGCCTGGTAGCGATCGCGGTAGGAGTCGAAGCGGTAACCCAGGCGCAGGGCCTCGCGCGGGTCGTCGAGCACGCTGGTGTCGGCCAGCCCACGGCCCTTGAGCACCTCCAGCAGGCCGTTGGGCATGATACTGTCCAGGTCGTTGAGGCGCGGGTTGGCAGTGCCGCTGCGCAGCAGCTTCAGCGACTCCACCGCACAGTTGTTGGACAGGAAGTAATAGTTGCCGTCATAGCTCCAGTGCATCTCGGCGGCCTGGCGCACCAGCCCTTCCACCTCCTGGCGGTTGAGCTTGAGCGGGATCGAGGCCAGGCTGCGCAGCTCGGTCTTGGTGTACTCGTCGATCACCTGGCCCAGGGGCAGGACGAACAGTCGCGACGGATAGGCGCCGGTGAGACCGTCCCAGCTGGACAGTTGCAGGTCGTTGACGAAGGCCCGGTACGACAGCACCAGGTGTTGGTCGAGGTCCAGCCGGCAATCCGGGCCGCGCGGCCGGCCCGGGGCGCAGATCACCAGGCGCAGCATGCTGTGGCCCCAGCGGCTGACCCAGTTCTGGTTGGCCTCGGCCAGCAGGTAGTCGACCTCGTAGACCCGCTCGGGGTCGATCTCGCCCAGCGGCTGGCGCGCGAAATCGTTGCCGGCATTGAGGAATGGCAAGCCCTTGGCGCAACTGGCTTGTGGCGGTGCCCAGGCGAAATGCTCGCGCAGGTACTGGTTCAACGCCGGGCGGCGGCAGGCGTAGCTCGGGTCGAGGAGAAAGTACTCCATGTTGACCGCGATGAACTCCTTCGGGCTGCTCAGTTCGTAGCTGTCGGGGCTGCGTACCAGCTGGCCGTTGTGCAGCTCGCGCTCGCCACGGCGGCCGACGTATTGCGGCCAGCCGGCCAGGTCGAGCAGGCGCGGATCGTCGCTGAGGGTGAAGCGCCGTTCGGCCTGGCCACGGCACTGCTCTGGCAGGCCGACCTTGCCCAGGCTGCCCTGCTGGCGCGTGCAGCGGGCGATCAGCTGGCGCTCGCCGGCGGGCCAGAGGCGGGCGCGGTCGTAGAGGTGGGTCAGTTCGTGCAGCACGGTGGCCAGCAACTCCTGGCGCACGGTGCCATGGGGGCGCCCGGTCTGTTCGCGGGCCGCGCTGCCGTCCACCAGCCCGGGAAGCAGGCGGCGGTTCAGCTCTAGGGTGGAAACCAGCGAGGCCTGGCCGTAGGCGTCGGCAGGCATGCGCTCGCTCCAACTGACCTGGACGCGGCGGTCCAGTCGCTGCTTGAAGCGCGGCGGGAGCTTGCCCAGGGCCTCGTCGAGCAAGGCCTGGGTGGCATGCTGTTGCCGTGGGGCGAGCCCTTGGGCCTGCAGCTCAAGCTGCAGGTCGGCCAGGGCGGGCGTGCCGAGCAGCGTCAGGGCGCAGCCGAGCAGCCAGGCACGCACGCGTCTCACAGCGCCAGGATGGCTTCGGCCAGTACCTGGTCGTTGGCGTCGCGGGCTTCGGGGACGCGCTGGCGAATGGCATTGAACGCGGCCTCGAGCTGGGCACCACGGATTTCGCCGTGGCTGGCGACGAAGCTGGCCGCGTCGTCGCGGGCTTCCTGCACGACCTTGGCGTCGCGGATGGAGGTGGTGGTGTCCGAGGTGAAATCGATCGAGCGACCGAAGGCGCGCACGATGATGTTGCTGGTGGCCACCAGGGTTCGTGCCTGGGCCAGGTCGGCCAGCAACAACATGCCGAGGATGGCGGCGATCAGCGGTTTACGCATGGAGCATCTCCGAAAGATACAGGGAGTCAGGTGTAGTCATTGGACGAGAATGGCCTCGGCCAGTTCACGGTCGCCGACAGAGTGATGTGGGTAGGCACGTCGCAGCGAATCCAGCGCTGCCTGCAGGCGTGCGCCACGGATCAGGCCGTCGGTGGCGACGAAGGCCGCGGCGTCGTCGCGGGCCTGGATGACCAGCTTGCGGTCGAACGGGGCGGTGGTCACCTGGCTGGTGACGTAGCCGCTGACAACCAGGCTCTGGGTGGTGACATCCATGGCATGGGCGCTTCCCATGCCGGCGAGGGCGAACAGCAACGGCAACAGATAACGCATGGACTTTCTGTAAACGATGGACTCGGGCGGCGAAGGCTACCCCGGATGCGCCGACGAGGGCCAGCGTATCCGGGCGTTGCGGCGAAGGCTCAGAGCGCCAGGATGGCCTGGGCCAGTTGTGCGTCGCTGGCCTGCAGGGTCGGCATCTGCTGGCGGATATGGATGAAGGCGCTCTCCAGCTTCGCGCCCCGGATGCTGCCTTCGCTGCCGACGAAGCTGGCGGCGTCGTCACGGGCGGCCTGGACGATCTTGTCGTCACGCAGCGACGAAGACAGGTCGGAGGTGGCGTCGGTGGAGGCGGCGACACCGCGCACGACCGCGTCAGTGGTGACGACGAAGCTGGAGGCGTTGGCGGTGCCGGTCAGGGCCAACAGCAGGGCGGCGCCAACAAACAGGTGGTTACGGGACATGGTCATGGACTCCTGCACTAGGGGGTTCTGGTTATCGGACGCTCGTTCGGCTCGTCGCGGTACGTGTCTATTTACCAGGCTGGTAAGCCAAGCGTATCACGCGGCGATGTTTCCAGATGTTTTATGGTGAGGTTGGGTGATAACTGTTATGGAATTTTAAGATCTTATTAAAACTGTACCTGTCGCAGTGATCTTTTCGCGGGCACCACAGGAAGCCCCTTTTGGCCTGAAGCAAGCGACAAAAAACCCGCCGCGGTCTCCCGTGGCGGGTTCTTGGAATTCTTTGGTGCCGGGCAAGCCCGGCGAACCAAGGCTCAGCGCCAGAACGGCTTGCTCAGCTCTTCGTAGCGCTGCGACTCGCTGATACCGGCATCGGCCAGCAGGCGGGCGTCCAGGCGAGCCAGCTGACGGCGGCTGGAAACGCGGCGCTGCCACAGCAGCAGGGTGGACAGAGCGCGCAGAGGCAGCGAAGCGTGGGCGTTTTGAGCGTTGTTTTCGAAAACCAGACCGGAACTCAGGGTGCGTTCCATGATGTGTCATCCTTCCGCTTGTGGCGGCATTGGGTAGTGATTTAACTGATGCCAATGATCCGCTTCTGCTGTCCAGAACAGTAGATACAGTTCAACAGTATTGCGATGGTCCAGTTAACTGTTTAACCCTGCTGTTGCACTCGAATTTGGCGTAACTGTACTGGTCTGCACTTATTTGGTGCGTTTATGAGTGGATTCAGGATTTTGTCAGGCGGGAGGTCGCTAAATTATAGGTACAGTAGAACAGTTTTTTGAGGATGTGCTGTTCGAACTGTGCAGGCCTGCTTCCACAGAGTCATGGGCAGCAACTGTCGTGCTTTTGTCTGTACCGGCCCCATCGCCGGCAAGCCGGCTTCCACAGGTACTCCACCAGGGCTGAGGGCAGTGGTGAACCTATGGGAGCCGGCTTGCTGGCGATGGGCTGCAAAGCAGCCCTCTAGCTCACACTGGTTTTCAGAGGGGCTGGTACTGGCTCAGCTGGCGAGCATGCGCCCGCTTTCTTCCAGGTTCTCGTGCCAGCTCAGGGCCTCGCGCAGGATATGCGGGGTATGGCCACCACGCTGGCAGGCGCGCTCGAAGTAGTCGTTCAATGCGGCGCGGTAGTCCGGGTGCACGCAGTTGTCGATGATCGCCCGGGCACGTTCGCGTGGTGCCAGGCCCCGCAGATCGGCCAGGCCTTGCTCGGTGACCAGGATGTCGACGTCGTGCTCGGTATGGTCGACATGGCTGACCATCGGCACCACGCTGGAAATCGCGCCGCCCTTGGCGATCGACTTGGTGACGAAGACGGCCAGGTGAGCGTTGCGGGCGAAGTCGCCGGAGCCGCCGATGCCGTTCATCATCTTGGTGCCGCAGACGTGGGTCGAGTTGACGTTGCCATAGATGTCGAACTCGAGCGCAGTGTTGATACCGATGATGCCCAGGCGACGCACCACTTCGGGGTGGTTGGAGATCTCCTGCGGGCGCAGCACCAGCTTGTCCTTGTAGCGCTCCAGGTTGCCGAACACGTCAGCGTTGCGGCGGGTCGACAGGGTGATCGAGCTGCCCGAGGCGAAGCGCAGCTTGCCGGCGTCGATCAGGTCGAAGGTCGAGTCCTGCAGCACTTCGGAGTACATGGTCAGGTCTTCGAACGGCGACTCGATCAGGCCGCACATCACCGCGTTGGCGATGCTGCCGATGCCAGCCTGCAGCGGGCCGAGCTGGTTGGTCATGCGGCCGGCGGCCACTTCGCGCTTGAAGAAGTCGATCAGGTGATCGGCGATGGCCTGGGTCTCGTGGTCCGGCGGCAGCACGGTGGACGGCGAGTCCGGCTGGTCGCTGATGACGATGGCGACGATCTTCGCCGGGTCGATCGGGATCGCGGTGCTGCCGATGCGATCGTCGACCTTGACCAGCGGGATCGGGGTGCGGGTCGGGCGGTAGGTGGGGATATAGATGTCGTGCAGGCCTTCGAGGTTGGCGTTGTGCGAGAGGTTGATCTCGACGATCACCTGCTTGGCGAAGATCGCGAAGCTGGCCGAGTTGCCCACCGAAGTGGTCGGTACGATGTGGCCTTGCTCGGTGATGGCCACCGCTTCGATGACCGCGATGTCCGGCAGCTTCAGTTGCTGGTTGCGCAGCTGCTCGACGGTTTCCGACAGGTGCTGGTCGATGAACATCACCTGGCCGTCGTTGATGGCCTTGCGCAGGGTGCTGTCCACCTGGAACGGCATGCGGCGGGCCAGGACACCAGCCTCGGTCAACTGCTTGTCCAGGTCGTTGCCCAGGCTGGCGCCAGTCATCAGGCTGATCTTCAGGGGCGACTGCTTGGCGCGCTCGGCCAATGCGTGGGGCACGGCCTTGGCTTCGCCGGCGCGGGTGAAGCCGCTCATGCCGACGGTCATGCCGTCCTGGATCAGGCCAGCGGCGTCAGCCGCACTCATTACCTTGCTGTGCAGGGAGGACAAGCGGATACGATCACGGTACATGGATTGTTATCTCGGGCTACTGAAGCTACTGGAGCGCAGTCTAGAGATTTCGTCCGGTGCCGTCCCGCGACCATGGTCGAATGCGAAGGCCGGAAATAGAGCCGTTGATCTGGAACAATAAACGGTGGCGAATCCTGGGAATGTGTTCGCCGGGGGGGTGTCATGGGCATGTGGGTGAAGGCTGCAAAGCAACCCTCGCCCCGCCCTTCTTCTTTTATTCCACAGCCTTGACCATGTCCTCGAGGACCTTCTTGGCATCCCCGAACACCATCATGGTCTTGTCCAGGTAGAACAGTTCGTTGTCCAGGCCCGCATAGCCGCTGGCCATGGAGCGCTTGTTGACGATGATGGTCTTGGCCTTGAACGCCTCGAGGATCGGCATGCCGGCGATCGGCGACTTGGGATCGTTCTTCGCCGCCGGGTTGACCACGTCGTTGGCGCCCAGCACCAGGACCACGTCGGCCTGGCCGAACTCGGCGTTGATGTCTTCCATTTCGAACACCTGGTCGTACGGCACTTCGGCCTCGGCCAGCAGCACGTTCATGTGCCCGGGCATGCGCCCTGCCACCGGGTGGATCGCGTACTTCACGTTCACGCCGTTGTGGACCAGCTTCTCGGTCAGCTCCTTGAGCGCATGCTGGGCGCGGGCCACCGCCAGGCCGTAGCCGGGGACGATGATCACGCTGTCGGCATTGCTGAGCAGGAAGGTGGCATCGTCGGCCGAGCCGGATTTCACCGGGCGCTGTTCCTGCGAGCCTGCGCTTGCGCTCGTGTCGACGTCGGCGCCGAAGCCACCGAGGATGACGTTGAAGAACGAGCGGTTCATCGCCTTGCACATGATGTACGAGAGGATCGCACCGCTGGAGCCGACCAGGGAGCCGGCGATGATCAGCATCGAGTTGTTCAGCGAGAAGCCGATACCAGCCGCCGCCCAGCCCGAATAGCTGTTGAGCATCGACACTACCACCGGCATGTCGGCGCCACCGATCGGAATAATGATCAGCACGCCCATGATGAAGGCCAGGACCAGCATCAGGGTGAAGGCACTGTAGTGGCCGGTGAAGGTGAACAGCAGGCCCAGGGCGATGGTGGTCAGGCCCAGGATCAGGTTCAGCTTGTGCTGGCCGGCGAACTGTACTGGTGCGCCCTGGAACAGGCGGAACTTGTACTTGCCCGACAGCTTGCCGAAGGCGATCACCGAGCCGGAGAAGGTGATGGCGCCGATTGCCGCACCGAGGAACAGCTCCAGGCGGTTACCGGTGGGGATCGGGTCGCTCATGCTGGCGACGATGCCCAGCGATTGCGGCTCGAGCACCGCGGCGATGGCGATGAACACTGCCGCCAGGCCGATCATGCTGTGCATGAAGGCGACCAGCTCGGGCATCTTGGTCATTTCCACGCGCTTGGCCATGATCGAGCCGGCGGTGCCGCCAACCAGCAGGCCGACGATCACGTAGCCGATGCCGGCCGTCGCGAGCTCGGCGCCCAGCTTGTAGATGAGGCCGACCGTGGTGAGGATGGCGATGGCCATGCCGATCATGCCGAACACGTTGCCCCGGCGCGAACTGGTCGGGTGCGACAGGCCCTTGAGCGCCTGGATGAAGCAGACCGAGGCGACGAGGTAGAGAAGCGTTACCAGATTCATGCTCATACTTACTTCTGCGCCTCGTTCTTGGTTTTCTTCTTGAACATTTCCAGCATGCGCCGGGTGACCAGGAAGCCACCGAACACGTTGACCGCCGCCAGCGCCACGGCCAAGGTGCCCATCAGCTTGCCGGCCGGGGTGACCGTCAGCGCGGCAGCCAGCATGGCGCCGACGATGACGATCGCCGAGATGGCGTTGGTGACCGCCATCAGCGGGGTGTGCAACGCCGGGGTGACGTTCCAGACCACGTGGTAGCCGACATAGATGGCCAGCACGAAGATGATCAGGTTGTAGATCCCGTGGGAGATCAGCATGTCTTCCATTGTCGTGCTCCTTAGGCGTTCTTGCGCACGACCTGGCCGTCGCGGCACATCAGGCACGCGGCGACGATGTCGTCTTCGAGGTTGATCACCAGCGCGCCGTCCTTGTCGAACAGCAGCTTCATGAAGTCCAGCAGGTTGCGTGCGTACAGCGCCGAGGCGTCGGCGGGTACCTGGGCCGGCAGGTTGGTCGGGCCGACGATGATCACGCCCTGCTCGGTTACCACTTGGTCAGGCACGGTCAGCGGGCAGTTGCCCCCTTGGGCGGCGGCCAGGTCGATGACCACGGCGCCGGGTTTCATCTGCGCCACGGTTTCGGCGCTGAGCAGGGTCGGAGCCTTGCGCCCGGGGATCAACGCCGTGGTGATGACGATGTCGGCTTGCTTGGCACGCTCGTGCACTGTCTGGGCCTGGCGTTGCATCCAGCTGGCGGGCATCGGGCGGGCGTAACCGCCGACGCCTTCGGCGCATTCGCGCTCCTCGTCGGTCTCGTAGGGCACGTCGATGAACTTGGCGCCGAGGGATTCGATCTGTTCCTTCACCGCCGGGCGCACGTCCGATGCCTCGATCACCGCGCCCAGGCGCTTGGCCGTGGCGATCGCCTGCAGCCCCGCGACACCGGCGCCGAGCACCAGTACGCGCGCAGCCTTCACGGTACCGGCGGCGGTCATCAGCATGGGCATGAAGCGCGGGTAGTGATGGGCGGCCAGCAGCACCGCCTTGTAGCCGGCGATGTTGGCCTGGGACGACAGCACGTCGAGGCTCTGGGCTCGCGAGGTGCGTGGCGCGGCCTCGAGGGCGAAGGCGGTGATGCCGTGCTCGGCCATCTTGGCGATCAGTTCGCCGTTGAACGGATTGAGCATGCCCACCAGCAGGCTGCCGCTGTTGATCTGGGCAAGTTCCTGGTCGTTGGGTGCGACCACCTTGAGCACCAGTTGCGCGCCGAAGGCATCGGCGGCGCTGCCCAGGGAGGCGCCTGCGGCCTCGTAGGCACTGTCCGGAATGCTGGCCTGAAGCCCTGCCCCCCGTTGGACGGTGACCTGATGACCCTGGCCAACCAGCTTCTTGATGGTTTCCGGGGTGGCGGCGACCCGCGTCTCGCCCGTCTGCGTCTCGAGAGGAACACCAATGTGCACGACTTTGTCTCCTGCGGTGACCTTTTTATCGTTGTGGATACCGGCAATCGCGGACGAGCCCGCAACGTTGCACTGGCCCGACCGTTGAACGCGGCCCGCCTGATCCGGGGCGGGCGGAGCATTTTGCAGATGAACCTGAGGAGCTTCAACCGGTTCTGAAACGAAACGATCTTAAAACTACAAGTCACCCTGTGACCGTATGTCGCAACGATTCGGCTTAAGCCCATCAAGGACGGGCTATTGGGAGATTAATGGAAAATTTGAAAAATTTTGCAGGGATTTCGCTAATGCACTCGTGAGTGTCGCAAAAAATCCCTGGAGGCCGCATGGTTGTTAGCGCGCAGAGGATTTTGACAGTGACCTGAACAGTTTTCGTATTTGCGACAGATACGTATATCTGTAGGTGTTTAAAATAATTGACTACAACGCTCAGGCAGAGGTTTCGCTTCGGTGTGTCGCGGTATAGCGCTGGGCCTGCTCCACCAGCCAGTCGCGGAAGGCTCGCAGCGACGCGGACTCTACCTTGCGATCGGGAATCATCAGGTAGTAGGCCTTGGCACTGGACAGCGCATGGCGGTTGGCGATCACCAGCCTGCCCTCTTCCAGTTCGCGCTGGATCAGGAACGGCGGGATCAGCGCGATCCCCATCTCATGCATGGCGGCCTGGGCCAGCATGGAGAATAGTTCATAGCGCGGGCCTGTCATGTCTCGGTCCACGCTCATGCTCAGGCTGTCGAACCATTGTCGCCAGGCATAGGGGCGGGTGGTCTGCTGCAGCAGTGGCAACTCGGCGATGCGCTGGGCCTCGAGAGTGCCCTGTCCGCCCAGCAGCGCCGGGCTGCACACCGGCAGCGGGTTTTCGCCCATCAGCCGGTGGGACTGGGTGCCGGACCAGTCGGCGTCACCGAAATAGATGGCGGCATCGAACGCGGTGTCGGCGAACAGGAACGGGCGCGTGCGGTTGGTGAGGTTGACGGTGACCTCGGGATGGCGCTGCTGGAAGTCCTTCAGGCGTGGCAGCAACCATTGGGTACCGAAGGTCGGTACCACGGCCAGTTCGATCACGTTGGCGCCCTGCTGGCGCATCACCGACAAGGTGTCGCGCTCCACGGCGTCCAGTTGGGCGGCGACCTGGCGGCTATAGGACAGGCCGGCTTCGGTCAGTTTCACGCCCCGGCGCGAGCGGCGGAACAACTCGACATTGAGGAAGCTTTCCAGCCCACCGATCTGCCGACAGACGGCGCCCTGGGTCAGGGCCAGCTCTTGGGCGGCCTTGGTAAAGCTCTCGTGGCGGGCTGCCGCTTCGAAGCAGACCAGGGCGGTAGTGCTGGGGATCTTGCGGCGCATGTACGTCAACCTCACTTGTCGAGCGTCGAATAAGGCGATTTGCAGATTTTCCAAGTGAGAAAATATCACTAATCGGTGCGCAATCCTCGTTTGTCCCGACAGCCGATCAGGCCTAGGATCAAGGCACGAGAAACCTGTTCCCATATTTCGAGGAATTCGCTCATGGCCGGTAAAGCAAGCTTCAACTGGATCGACCCGCTGCTGCTCGACCAGCAGCTCACTGAAGAAGAGCGCATGGTGCGTGACAGCGCTTATCAGTTCGCCCAGGACAAGCTGGCGCCGCGCGTGATGGAAGCCTTCCGCCACGAGCAGACCGATCCGGCGATCTTCCGCGAGATGGGCGAAGTCGGCCTGCTTGGCGCGACCATTCCGGCGGAATATGGCGGCAGCGGCCTGAACTACGTGTGCTACGGCCTGATCGCCCGTGAGGTGGAGCGTATCGACTCCGGCTACCGGTCGATGATGAGCGTGCAGTCGTCGTTGGTGATGGTGCCGATCAACGAATTCGGCAGCGAGGCGCAGAAACAGAAGTACCTGCCCAAGCTGGCCACCGGCGAGTGGATCGGCTGCTTCGGCCTGACCGAGCCCAACCATGGCTCCGACCCGGGTTCGATGATCACCCGCGCGCGCAAGGTCGACGGCGGCTACCGCCTGAGCGGCAGCAAGATGTGGATCACCAACAGCCCGATCGCCGATGTCTTCGTGGTCTGGGCCAAGGACGATGCCGGCGACATCCGCGGTTTCATCCTCGAGAAAGGCTGGGAAGGCCTGAGCGCTCCGGCGATCCATGGCAAGGTCGGCCTGCGTGCTTCGATCACCGGCGAGATCGTCATGGACAGCGTGTTCGTGCCGGAAGAGAACATCTTCCCCGAGGTGCGCGGCCTGAAAGGCCCCTTCACCTGTCTCAACTCGGCCCGTTATGGCATCTCCTGGGGCGCGCTGGGCGCGGCGGAAGCCTGCTGGCACACCGCCCGCCAGTACACCCTGGACCGCAAGCAATTCGGTCGCCCGCTGGCGGCCAACCAGCTGATCCAGAAGAAGCTGGCCGACATGCAGACCGAGATCACCCTGGGCCTGCAGGGCTGCCTGCGCCTGGGCCGGATGAAGGACGAAGGCACCGCCGCGGTGGAGATCACCTCGATCATGAAGCGCAATTCCTGTGGCAAGGCGCTGGAGATCGCCCGCCTGGCCCGCGACATGCTGGGCGGCAATGGCATTTCCGACGAGTTCGGCGTGGCCCGTCACCTGGTCAACCTCGAGGTGGTCAACACCTACGAAGGGACCCACGACATCCACGCGCTGATCCTTGGCCGTGCCCAGACCGGTATCCAGGCGTTCTATTAATAGAGGAGCCAGGCCATGGGTGCGCTATCCCATCTGCGGGTGCTGGACCTTTCGCGCGTGCTGGCCGGGCCTTGGGCCGGCCAGATCCTCGCCGACCTCGGGGCCGACGTGATCAAGGTCGAGCGCCCGGGCACGGGTGACGACACCCGTTCCTGGGGGCCGCCCTTCCTCAAGGATGCCCAGGGCGAGAACACCAGCGAGGCGGCCTACTACCTGTCGGCCAACCGCAACAAGCGCTCGGTGACCATCGACTTCACCCAGCCGGAAGGCCAGCGCCTGGTGCGCGAGCTGGCGGCGAAGTCGGATATCGTCATCGAGAACTTCAAGGTCGGTGGGCTGGCCGCCTATGGGCTGGACTACCAGAGCCTGAAGGCGGTCAACCCGAAGCTGATCTATTGCTCGATCACGGGGTTCGGCCAGACCGGGCCTTATGCCAAGCGCGCCGGCTACGACTTCATGATCCAGGGCCTGGGCGGGCTGATGAGCCTGACCGGGCGCCCGGAGGGTGAGGAAGGTGCAGGGCCCATGAAGGTAGGCGTGGCGCTGACCGATATTCTGACGGGGCTATATTCGACGGTGGCGATCCTGGCTGCCCTCGCCTATCGCGACCAGACCGGCGTCGGCCAGCACATCGACATGGCGCTGCTGGATGTGCAGGTGGCCTGCCTGGCCAACCAGGCGATGAACTACCTCACCACTGGCACGCCACCCCGGCGCCTGGGCAATGCCCACCCGAATATCGTGCCCTACCAGGACTTCCCGACGGCGGATGGCAACTTCATCCTCACCGTGGGTAACGATGGCCAGTTCCGCAAGTTCGCCGAGGTGGCCGGGCAGCCGCAGTGGGCGGACGATCCACGCTTCGCCACCAACAAGCAGCGGGTTGCCCATCGTGCCGAGCTGATTCCGCTGATCCGCCAGGCTACGGTATTCAAGACCACGGCCGAGTGGGTCAGTGAACTGGAGAAGGCTGGCGTGCCCTGTGGTCCGATCAACGACCTGGCGCAGATGTTCCAGGATCCGCAGGTGCTGGCCCGTGGTCTGGCGGTGGATATCCCTCATCCGCTGGCCGGCAGCGTGCCGCAGGTGGCCAGCCCGATTCGGCTGTCGGAGACGCCGGTGGAGTATCGCCAGGCGCCACCGCTGCTGGGCGAGCATACCGAGGCGGTGTTGGGCGATGTGTTGGGGTTGGAGGCCGGGGCGGTGCAGCGCTTGCGAGAGGCTGGGGTGCTCTGAGTGGGTGGCTATATAGAGAACGGGGAGGCCAGTAGGCCTCCCCGTTTCGTCTGTGCCGTGCTCTTTATTTAAAGATTTATGAAAATAACGGTTGACGGGGTTTCGAATCCCCTTATAATGCGCCCCACTTCCGACGTAGTCGAAACGAAAAACTCCTTGAGATTCAATGAGTTGAACGATTCAGGTAGTGTCGGGAGGGCTTCGGTCCTTAGATCGGCAGCGGTGCAAAAGGCAGTTGACAGCAGGCGGTAACGCTGTATGATTCGCCTCCCGCTACGAGCGATCGCAGCGAGTCAAGTGGTTGAAGTGAAACGAAAAACTTCAAAATAAACGCTTGACAGACTCTGAGGAAAGCGTAGAATGCGCGCCTCGGTTGAGACGAAGCGCTCTTGACCAAACGCTCTTTAACAATCGAATCAAGCAATTCGTGTGGGTGCTTGTGAGTACGGACTGATAGTCGCCAAGATTATCAGCATCACAAGTGGCCATATGAGAAATCACATAGTCATTTGAGATTGCT
>NZ_JBCGFQ010000024.1:0-92592 GCF_040984075.1 Pseudomonas sp. I2 | reverse complement strand
GGGCAGTGCGTCATGGTAGCAGCTAGCGGCAAGCTGCAAGCTGCAAGCTGCAAGAAAAAGCATGCCTGCGCAGATTTTGATTTTTGCTTTTACTTACAGATCCCCGCTGTGCTTACCCCGGGTTACCGAGGCCCTGCCAATGCCGCGCGCCGACGAAGATGAAACGCAGCTGCTGGGTGATCTTTTCCTGGGGCGTAAGCGCTTGCGGGTCGTCGGGGCCTGGGCTGTCGATCAGTTCCGGCAGGGTGGCGAACACCGTCTTGACCACCAGGTCGGCCATCACCGCCAGGGCGGCGGCATCCAGGTGCTGCCAGCGGGGCATGCGGGCGAGGTCGGTGGCCAGGTCGGCGCTGATGTCCTGGCGCAAGCGGGCGATGGCCTGGCGCACCGCCTGGGAGCCGCCGTACTGCTCGCGGGCGAGGAACAGGAACTGGGCGCGGTGGGCGGCGACCACATCGAGGAAGATGCGCACCGAGGCGTCGGTGATGCCGCCCAGCTCGAATTCGTTTTGCCGCACCAGACGGATGGTTTGGCGGAAGGTCGCGTCGACCTCGGCGACCAGGGCAAGGCCCAGCGCGTCCATGTCGGGGAAGTGTCGGTAGAAACCGGTGGGCACGATGCCGGCGGCCTTGGCCACTTCGCGCAGGCTGATGCTGCCGAAGCCACGGCCGCTCTCCATGAGCTGGCAGGCGGCATCCAGCAGGGCCTGGCGTGTCTGTAGCTTCTGTTCGGCGCGCGGCAGCATGGGGCGGGCTTCTGTGGTTGTACGGCTGGGCATTCTGGATAAAAAAACGAAGCCCGGTCAATGGACCGGGCTTGGGGGAGAGCAGGCACTGCGCGGCGGGTTGTTGTTCTTGGCCATGGCGATCAGCTCATGCGGCTGATTTCGATCAGGCGGTCGGAGCCCCCTTCGGCGACACGGTTGTTGCGCTCGATCAGGCGGTCGGAGCCACCCTCGGCGACACGGTTGTTGCGCTCGATCAGGCGATCGGAGCCCCCTTCGGCGACACGGTTGTTGCGCTCGATCAGGCGGTCGGAGCCCCCCTCGGCGACGCGGTTGTTGCGTTCGATCAGGCGGTCGGAACCCCCTTCGGCGACGCGGGCGGCACGTTCCTGCAGACGATCAGCGCCACCCTCGGCCAAGGTCTTCAGCGGTTGGGCGATTTCGGCCGAGCTGGTACGGGACTCGGCGCTCAGGTGCTGTTCTTCGGCTGGCAGGGCGAAGGCATTGGCGGCCAGGATGGACAGGGTCAGGCTCAGCAGCAGGTGGCGTTTCATGATATCGGTGCTCCTCTGGGGGCTGGAAAGTGGGTACGAAGCCAATGCTACGCTCGGTAACGCCAGAGAAAAGTTCATACGGATAATGGTGACAATCGACCGCGTTGATACAGGGTCGTGAAGGCTCTAAGGCAACGCTTTCAGAGGATTTGAAGGCAATGTGCTAGCAGGTTTTTCAGCTGACGCCGGATCTGTTTCTCGGCCAGAAACTGAGAAAAGGGTCAGGAAAGTCGTCATTCCAGGGGTGGTGAATTAAACCCAGCGGACTTTCATCAGTCCGACATAATGTGTGCCATCGTCACGCCCGCTTTGTGCCATGTCGTCGTCAGGAGAATCACGCAATGATGCGTCCCGTCAGAATCCTCACCTGGAGCCTCGCCAGCCTGTTGACCCTGTTGGCGATACTGGTGGTGGTGATCGCCACGTTCGACTGGAACCGCATCAAGCCGCTGCTCAACGAGAAAGTCTCCGAGGCCCTGCACCGGCCGTTCGCGATCAACGGCAACCTCGCCGTGCAGTGGCGTACCGAGCCGCAGGAGGGTGGTTGGCGGGCCTGGGTGCCCTGGCCGCACTTCATCGCCGAAGACCTGACCCTGGGCAATCCAGACTGGCTGAAGACGCCGCAGATGGTCGGCCTGGAGCGCGTGGAGTTCCGCCTGTCGCCCGTGCCTCTGGCGTTCCAGCAGATCGTCATCCCGCGCATCGACCTGACCAAGCCCACCGCCAGCCTTACCCGCCTGGCCGATGGCCGGGCCAACTGGACCTTCGACTTCGGGCCCGAGGACGAAAATGCCGAGCCGTCCAAGTGGGTGCTGGACATCGGCGCCATCGGCTTCGACCAGGGCAACGTCAGCTTCGACGACCAGATCCTGAAAACCAGCATGAAGGTGCAGATCGACCCGCTGGGCAAGCCGATCCCGTTCAGCGAGATCGTCGGCAAGGCCAGCGCCGAGAAGGCCGGGGGCGCCCAGGACTATGCCTTCGGCCTCAAGGCCCAGGGCCGCTACAAAGGCCAGGCGGTGTCCGGCACCGGCAAGATCGGTGGCCTGCTGGCGCTGCAGGATGCCAGCCAGCCGTTCCCGCTGCAGGCCGACGTGCGCATCGGCGACACCCGGGCGGCCCTTGCCGGTACCCTGACCGACCCACGCAACCTCGGCGCGCTCGACCTGCGCCTGCGCCTGTCCGGCAGCAGCCTGGGCAACCTGTATCCCCTGACTGGCGTGACCTTGCCGGACACGCCGGCCTATTCCACCGACGGCCACCTCACCGCCAACCTGCAGGATCCGGACGGCGCGCGGTTCCGCTACGAAGGCTTCAACGGCAAGATCGGCGACAGCGACATCCATGGCGACCTGGCCTTCGTCGCCAGCCAGCCGCGGCCGAAGCTCGCCGGCAACCTGGTGTCCAACCAACTGCTGTTCAAGGACCTGGCCCCGTTGATCGGCGCCGACTCCAACGTCGAGCAGAAGGCCCGTGGTGGCGCCAGCAAGCAGCCGGCAGGCAAGGTCTTGCCGGTGGAGGAGTTTCGCACCGAGCGCTGGCGGGCGATGGATGCCGACGTTACCTTCAGCGGCAAGCGCATCGTGCACAGCGAGCAACTGCCGTTCAACGACCTGTCCGCCCGTGTCTTGCTCGAGGACGGCCTGTTGCGCCTGGAGCCGCTGCGCTTCGGCGTCGCCGGGGGCAACCTCAATGCCAACATCCGCCTGGACGGTCGCACGGTGCCGATGCAAGGCCGCGCCCGGCTGACCGCCCGGGGCTTCAAGCTCAAGCAACTGTTCCCCAGCTTCGCGCCCATGCAGACCAGCTTCGGCGAGCTCAACGGTGATGCCGACCTGGGTGGGCGCGGTAATTCGGTGGCGGCCCTGCTCGGCACCTCCAATGGCGACCTGCGCCTGCTCATCAACGATGGCGCCATCAGCCGGGGCCTGATGGAAATCGCCGGGCTCAACGTGGGCAACTATGTGATCGGCAAGTTGTTCGGCGACGAGGAGGTGAAGATCAACTGCGCGGCGGCCGACGTGGGCATCAAGGATGGCCTGGCGACCACGCGGTTGTTCGTCTTCGATACCGAGAACGCGATCATCCATGTCGACGGTACGGCCAACTTCGCCAGCGAGCAGTTGGACTTGAAGATCACCCCCGAATCGAAGGGCGTGCGCTTGTTCTCGCTGCGTTCGCCGTTGTACGTGCGTGGGCCGTTCGCCAAGCCCAGCGCCGGGGTGCAGGCGGTGCCGCTGGCCCGGCGAGGCGCCGGGATGGTGGCGCTGGGCGTGGCGATCGGCCCTGCGGCGGGGCTACTGGCACTGATCGCGCCGAGTGGCGACGAGCCGAACCAGTGCACGCCGTTGCTCGAACAGATGCGGGCCGGCAAGGCGCCGGCGGCGGTGAAGGGGCGCAAGTAGGTTCGGGCAGGGGGCTGGCAAACGCTGGGGCCGCACAGCGGCCCCAGTGGATCACAAGCCTTTGAGCAGGTCCGCCATGTCGTCGGCGTGCTCTTCTTCCTGGGCCAGGATGTCTTCGAAGATGCGCCGGGTGGTCGGGTCTTTCTCGCCGATGTAATGGATGATCTCGCGGTAGCTGTCGATGGCGATGCGCTCGGCCACCAGGTCCTCCAGGACCATCTCTTTCAAGGTACTGCCCGCGACGTACTGGGCGTGGGCGTTCTTGCTCAGGTTGTCCGGGTTGAAATCCGGCTCGCCACCGAGCTGGACGATGCGCTCGGCCAGCTTGTCGGCGTGCTCGGCCTCCTGGTTGGCATGCTCGAGGAACTCCTCGGCGGCGACGCTGGCCTTGATGCCGCTGGCCATGAAGTAGTGGCGCTTGTAGCGCAGGGTGCAGACCAGCTCGGTGGCCAGCGATTCATTGAGCAGGCGCAGGATCCTGTCGCGATCGGCACTGTAGCCCTCGGTCACGGCGCCTTGCTCGACATGCTGGCGGGCGCGCTCGCGCAGGGTCTGCACATCGGTCAGTTCGGTAGCGTTCATGTTCATCTCCGAAAGGATCAGGGTGGTCACGGGGTGTCAGGGAGGGCTCACGCGCCGGGTACGGCCTCGCGGTCCTCTTCTCGTTGCTGGCAGGTCTTGAAGCCCTTGGCATCGACATGGCCGGTGGCGTCGAAGCGTACGTAGTAGGGCTGCTGGTGGCCGTCGCGGTTGAGGATGTAGTCGTTGCAGGTGCCGCCATGGGGCAGGTCGCTCACCTTCGACGGGCTGCCGCCGATGGCGATGACCTTCTGCATGGTCATGCCGTTCTCGACCTGCTTGACCAGCGGCTCGTCGCGGTAGGTGACGTAGTCCACCGGGTTTTCCGGGCGGCTGCCGCAGGCGGCCAGGGTCGCGCCCGCCAGAAGGATTGCCAGGGTCTGCTTGTACATGGTCCCGCTCCTTGCTCAGGGTCTGTTCTGGTTGGAGCCGCATGGCGCGCCAGGAGTTCGATTGCGATGCCTGGCCCCGGCCCTGTAGTGTTGGCCGACTGACCAAGGAGAGGGAGAGGGAGAGGGAGAGGCCATGAACCAGGACCTGGCCACGCGCTACCCACTGGTGCTGGTACCGGGCATGCTCGGTTTCGTGCGGGTGCTGCTCTATCCGTACTGGTATGGCATCGTTCCGGCGCTGCGCCGGGGTGGAGCGCAGGTATTCCCGGTGCAGGTGTCGCCGCTGCATGCCAGCGAAGTCCGTGGCGAACAGCTGCTGGCGATCATCGAGGACATCTGCCGGCGGACCGGGGCCGAACGGGTCAACCTTATCGGCCACAGCCAGGGGGCCCTCAGCGCCCGCTACGCGGCGGCGAAGAGGCCCGACCGGGTGGCGTCGGTGACCTCGGTGGCCGGGCCCAACCAGGGCTCGGAGCTGGCCGACTACTTGGCGCACAAGGCCCCGGGCGACTCACCCCAGGGGCGGATACTCAAGGCTGTGCTGCATGGCCTTGCGGTGTTGCTGGTATGGCTGGAAACCGGCTGGCGGCGCGAGCCGCTGCCGATCGACGTGCACGCCTCGCACCAGTCCCTCACTAGCGCCGGCGTGGCCCTGTTCAACCAGGCTTATCCACAGGGCCTGCCGACCTCCTGGGGGGGCGAGGGCCCGGCCGAGGTCGATGGCGTGCGCTATTACTCGTGGTCCGGCACCCTGCAACCGGGGCGTACCGACCAGGGGCGCAACCGCTTCGACGGCAGCAACCGCTTCTGCCGGTTGTTCGCCCGCACCTTCACGCGCGAGAAGGGCCAATGCGACGGCATGGTCGGGCGCTACAGCTCGCACCTGGGCCAGGTCATCGGCGACGACTATCCGCTCGACCACCTGGACATCGTCAACCAGTCCCTCGGCGCGGTGGGCAAGGGCGCCGACCCGGTGCGGCTGTTCACCGAGCACGCTGCACGGCTCAAGGCCGCAGGCTTGTAGGGAGATGTAAAAATTCTTGTCTACACTCTGCACGACGACCGTGCAGCGGGCACGGAGACAAGGAGACCACTCCATGAAAGTGCTGCAAGTGCCGTTGTTGGTGTTGGGTGTGTTGATCAGCGCGCAGGGATTCGCCGCCACCGCCCAGCAGGAAAAGATGAAGACCTGCAATGCCGAAGCCACCGAACAGGCCCTGAAAGGGGATGAACGCAAGGCGTTCATGAGCAAGTGCCTCAAGGTCACCCAGCAGGAGAAGATGAAGACCTGCAACGCCAACGCCACTGCCAAGGCCCTCAAGGGCGATGAGCGCAAGGCGTTCATGAGCGACTGCCTGAAGAAGAAGTGAGCTGCGCCGAGTCACTATGTTTGTAGGACGAAGGCTGGCAGACTGCGGGTCTTTTCTGTTGTCTGCCGTTGAGGCTGTATGACCTTCACCCCTCGCCAGATCACCCTGGCCAGTTGGATCATCGTGCTTGCCGGCCTGCTGCTGGCGCTCCCCCTGAAGTTGCTGCCCAGCCTGCTGGCCGGCCTGCTGGTGTTCGAGCTGGTCAACATGCTCACCCCCAGGCTGCAGCCGTTGATCGCCGGCCAGCGTGCGCGCTGGCTGGCCGTGGCCCTGCTCGGCACGCTGGTGGTCAGTACCCTGACCTTGGTGTTCGCCGGGGCCTTCAGTTTCCTCCTGCACGAGGCCGAGAACCCCGGTGCTTCGCTGGACAAGTTCATGGCCCTGGTGGAGCGGGCGCGCGCCCAGTTGCCGCCGTTCATCGACGGCTACCTGCCGGCCAGCGCTGCGGAGTTCAAGGTGGCCATCGGCGACTGGCTCAAGAGCCACCTGGGCGAGCTGCAACTGGTGGGCAAGGGCATGGCGCACATGTTCGTCACCCTGCTGATCGGCATGATCCTCGGTGCCATCGTCGCCTTGCAGCGCATTCCCGACATATCCCGGCGCAAGCCCCTGGCCGCGGCGCTGTTCGAGCGCCTGAGCCTGCTGGTGCAGGCGTTTCGCAACATCGTCTTCGCCCAGATCAAGATTTCCCTGCTCAACACCTTCTTCACCGGCATCTTCCTGGCGGTGGTGTTCCCGTTGTTCGGGGTGCACCTGCCGCTGACCAAGACCTTGATCGTGCTGACTTTCCTGCTGGGCCTGTTGCCGGTGATCGGCAACCTGATGTCCAACACCCTGATCACCATCGTCGGGCTGTCCCTGTCGATCTGGGTGGCGGTGGCCGCCCTGGGCTACTTGATCGTGATCCACAAGGTCGAGTACTTCCTCAATGCGCGGATCGTCGGCGGGCAGATCAGTGCCAAGTCGTGGGAGTTGCTGTTGGCGATGCTGGTGTTCGAGGCGGCATTCGGCTTGCCGGGCGTGGTGGCGGGGCCGATCTACTATGCCTACCTCAAGAGCGAGCTCAAGCGTGCCGAGCTGGTCTGAAGTGGCGACTCCACCGGCCTAATGTTGTTCACTTAAGCCATTGGGGCCGCCTTGCGGCCCTTCGCGGGCAAGCCCGCTCCCACAAGTACGCTGCAAATGCACGATACTGTGGGAGCGGGCTTGCCCGCGAAGGGCTGCAAGGCAGCCCCAATCGATGTCACATCAGACTTAAGTGAACAGCATTACCCCACCGGCCTGCTTTTACTTGCAGCTTGTGGCTTGTAGCTAGAAGCTTCAGAGCGCGCCGTAGCGTTTGCGGGCTTCGATCGCCAGGCCGCTGCCGATGCTGCCGAAGATATTGCCTTCCACGTGGCGGGCGTTGGGTAGCATCGCCGCGACGCTGTTGCGCAAGGCCGGGATGCCGCTGGAGCCGCCGGTGAAGAACACCGTGTCCACCTGGCTTTCGCGCACGCCGGCCTTGGTCAGCAGTTCGCCGACGCTGCCACGCACACGCCCCAGCAGCCCCTCGATGGCATCCTCGAACAGCGCACGGGTCAGGTCCACACCCAGCGCCGGTTCGATGCGGCCCAGGTCGATGTGCCGGCGCTCCTGTTCGGTCAGCTCGATCTTGCTGGCCTCCACTTCCATGGCCAGCCAGTGCCCGGCACGCTGCTCGATCAGCTTGAACAGGCGATCGATACCCAGGGTGTCCTCGATGTCGTAGCGCATGCTGCCCAGGGCCAACTGGGATTTTTGCGAATACAGCGCGTTGATGGTGTGCCAGGTGGCCAGGTTCAGGTGGTAGCTGGTGGGCATCAACGCCTGGCTTTTCATCCGGCTGCCGTAACCGAACAGCGGCATCACGCCTTGCAGGCTCAACTGCTTGTCGAAGTCGGTACCGCCGATGTGCACGCCGCCAGTGGCGAGGATGTCGCTGTGGCGCTCATCGAGCAGGTGACGCTCGGGCGACAGGCGGATCAGCGAGAAGTCCGAGGTACCGCCGCCGATGTCGACGATCAGCACCAGTTCCTCACGGTCGATGCCCGACTCGTAGTCGAACGCCGCGGCGATCGGCTCGTACTGGAACGAAACCTCCTTGAAGCCGACCTTGCGCGCCACCTCGGCCAGGGTATCCTCGGCCTCCTGGTCGGCGGCCGGGTCTTCGTCGACGAAGAACACCGGGCGGCCCAGCACCACCTCGTCGAAGCTGCGGCCGGCATTGGCCTCGGCGCGTTTCTTCAGCTCGCCGATGAACATGCCCAGCAAGTCCTTGAACGGCAGGGCGGTGCCCAGCACGCTGGTGTCGTGCTTGATCAGCTTGGAGCCGAGCAGGCTCTTGAGCGAGCGCATCAGGCGTCCTTCGTAGCCCTCCAGGTATTCGTGCAGGGCCAGGCGGCCGTATACCGGACGGCGTTCCTCGATATTGAAGAAGACCACCGAGGGCAGGGTGATCTTGCCGTCTTCCAGGGCGATCAGCGATTGCACGCCGGGGCGGTGCCAGCCGACCGTGGAGTTGGAGGTGCCGAAGTCGATGCCCAAGGCACGGGCCGGGGATACGTCAGACATGGGGGGGAAGGCTTCCGGAGGCAAAACGGCCGCGCAGTTTATGCCAGTGGCCAGCAGAATCAAGACCGATCGTCTGCTCTGGAGCAACCCCAAGCGGGCCTTGAAAGGCTATGCTTGACCCTTATCTTCAGATGCAACGCACACATTCTGAACGGTGATCCCCTAGATGGACTTCAAAGACTACTACAAGATACTCGGCGTCGAGCCGACGGCGGACGAGAAGGCGATCAAGACCGCCTACCGCAAGCTCGCGCGCAAGTATCACCCCGACGTCAGCAAGGAGCGCGACGCCGAGGAGAAATTCAAGGAGGCCAACGAGGCCTACGAAGTGCTGGGCGATACACAAAAGCGCGCCGAGTACGACGAGATCCGCAAGTACGGCGGCCAGCACGGCCGGCCCTTCCAGGCACCGCCGGGCTGGGAGGCCCGTGGGGCTGAGGGTGGCTTCGAGGCAGGGGATTTCTCGGAATTCTTCAGTTCGATCTTCGGTGCCCGGGGCGGCAACCCCTTCGGCCGTGGTCAGCAACGCAGCGCGGGCAGGCGAGGGCAGGACGTGGAACTGGAGCTGGCGATCTTCCTCGAGGAAACCCTGAGCAAGGAGTCCAAGCAGATCAGTTTCCAGGTGCCGCAGACCAACGCCGCTGGCCAGCGTACCGGCTTCACCACCAAGACCCTCAACGTGCGTATCCCTGCCGGGGTCACCGATGGCGAGCGTATCCGCCTCAAGGGCCAGGGGGCGCCGGGCGTCGCTGGCGGGGCCAACGGCGACCTGTTCCTGACCATCCGCATGGCACCGCACCCGCTGTTCGATGTCGAAGGTCATGACCTGATCATCACCGTGCCCCTGGCGCCTTGGGAGGCTGCCCTGGGCGCCAAGGTGGAGGTGCCGACCCTCACCGGCAAGATCAACCTGACCATCCGCCCCGACAGCCAGAGCGGCCAGCGCCTGCGGGTCAAGGGCATGGGCCTGGCCAACAAGCAGGGCCAGCGTGGCGACCTCTATGCCCAGCTCAAGGTGGTCATGCCCAGCCAGTCGGATGCGGCCGCCCGCGAACTCTGGAGCAAGCTCGCCGAGAAGGCTGCGTTCAATCCGAGGACACAATGGAGTAGTTGATCATGAGCAGCACCCTGATCGTTCAACTGGACATGCGAACCCTCTGTCAGGAGGCCGACCTCACGGCCGACTGCGTGATCGAAATCGTCGAGCACGGCATCGTTGAACCTTCGGGGCGAACGCCGGAGGACTGGTTGTTCGACGACCAGGCACCCTGGCTCGCCAAGCGTGCGGCCAAGCTGCACGAGGAGCTGGAGCTGGAATGGGAAGGCGTGGCGCTGGCGCTGGAGCTGCTGGAAGAGGTGCAGCAACTGCGCAGCGAGAACAGCATGCTGCGCCAGCGGTTGGGCAGGTTCATCCAGATGTGAGCGGATTGGGGCCGCCTTGCGGCCCTCGCCTCAGCGCTTGGGTTCGGCCCCCGGGTCGAGCATCAGTTGCATGAAGGTCAGGTCCAGCCACTTGCCGAACTTCACCCCTACCTGTGGCATCTGCCCTGTCACCACGAACCCCAGCCGCTCATGCAGGCGGATCGACGCCGCGTTGCCGCTCTCGATGGCGGCGACCATCACATGCTTGCCACATGCCCGCGCCCGCTCCACCAGCGCCTGCATCAGCAGCGGCCCCAGGCCCTTGCCGCGCTGGTCATCGCGGATGTAGACCGAGTGCTCCACGGTATGCCGAAAACCCTCGAACGGCCGCCAGTCGCCGAACGAGGCGTAGCCCAGCACGCCACTGTCATCCACCGCCACCAGGATCGGGTAGCCCTGCTGCGCCCGGGCCTCGAACCAGGCCTGGCGGTTGGCCAAATCGACCGGCGTTTCGTTCCAGATCGCCGTGGTGTTGCGCACGGCGTCGTTGTAGATGTCGAGGATCCCCGGCACGTCGTCGGGCAGGGCGTCGCGGATTACGTGGTTCATGACAGCGTCTCGCAGGGTGGATCGGTGCAGATTAAATGGTTACCAGGCCGCGCACACCTTCAGCTTGCATGTTTTCGCCACGGCCACGCTGGACGATCTCACCCCGGGCCATCACCAGGTACTGGTCGGCCAGGGCCTCGGCGAAGTCGTAGAACTGCTCCACCAGCAGGATGGCCAGGTCGCCGCGATCGGCCAGTTGGCGGATCACCGCGCCGATCTCCTTGATCACCGACGGCTGGATGCCTTCGGTGGGTTCGTCGAGGATCAGCAGGCGTGGGCGGCTGGCCAGGGCACGGCCGATGGCCAGTTGCTGCTGCTGGCCCCCGGACAGGTCGCCGCCACGGCGTTGCTTCATCTGCTCCAGCACCGGGAACAGTTCGTAGATGAAGGCCGGTACCTCGCGCGCCTCGCGGGCGGGGAAGCGCGACAGGCCCATCAGCAGGTTTTCCTCGACGGTGAGCCGCGGGAAGATCTCGCGGCCCTGCGGCACATAGGCGATGCCAGCCTGGACCCGCTGCTGGGGCTTGAAGCGAGTGATGTCCTGCTGCTCCCAGTGCACGCTGCCCTCGCGTGCCGGCACCAGCCCCATCAGGCAGCGCAGCAGGGTGGTCTTGCCCACGCCGTTGCGGCCGAGCAGGCAGGTGACTTCGCCGACCTTGGCCTCGAAGGACAGGCCGCGCAGGATGTGGCTGCCGCCGTAGTACTGATGCAATTCACTGATTTGGAGCACTTCGACATTCCTCGTTACTGGCAGATCCGAGCGGCAAGCTGCAAGTAAAAGCCGCTCGGGACATCTTGCCGCTTGGCGCTTGAGGGCGCGTCAGCGCCCGAGATAAACCTCGACTACCCGTTCATCCGCCTGCACCTGCTCCAGCGAGCCTTCGGCCAGTACGCTGCCCTGGTGCAGCACCGTGACATGGTCGGCAATGCTGCCGACGAACCCCATGTCATGCTCCACCACCATCAGCGAATGCCGGCCGGCCAGGCCCTTGAACAGTTCGGCGGTGAACTCGGTCTCGGCATCGGTCATGCCCGCCACCGGTTCGTCGAGCAACAGCAACTGCGGCTCCTGCACCAGCAGCATGCCGATCTCCAGGAACTGCTTCTGCCCATGGGACAACAGGCCCGCCTGGCGCTGCGCCAGTGGCAGCAGGCGCAGGGTCGCCAGCACCTGCTCGATGCGCTGGCGCTGTTCGCCCGACAACCGCGTGACCAGGCTGGCCCATACCGACTTGTCCGTCTTGAGTGCCAGCTCCAGGTTCTCGTAGACGCTCAGGGCTTCGAATACCGTGGGCTTCTGGAACTTGCGGCCAATGCCGGCCTGGGCGATCTGGTACTCGCTCAGGTGCGTCAGGTCGAGGGTGTCGCCGAAGAACGCGCTGCCGGTGTCCGGGCGGGTCTTGCCGGTGATCACGTCCATCAGCGTGGTCTTGCCGGCGCCATTGGGGCCGATGATGCAGCGCAGCTCGCCAACGCCGATGTACAGGTTCAGCGCGTTGAGCGCCTTGAAGCCATCGAAGCTGACACTGATGTCCTCCAGGCTCAGCACCGTGCCATGGCGCGCATCGAGGCCGGCGCTGCGGCGCTGGCCGAGGCCGATGGCGTCGCGGCCGGCACCGAGCTGATCGAACACCGGTTCGAGCATGAATTCCGGATGCACCGGGGGCACGCCTTTCATGGCTGGCTCCTTTTCTTCAGCAGGCCGACCACGCCCTTGGGCAGGTACAGCGTGACCAGGATGAACAGGGCGCCGAGGAAGAACAGCCAGAACTCCGGGAAGGCCACGGTGAACCAGCTCTTCATGCCATTGACCAGGCCTGCGCCGAGCAACGGGCCGAGCAGCGTGCCACGCCCGCCCAGGGCGACCCACACGGCGGCTTCGATAGAGTTGGTCGGCGACATCTCGCTGGGGTTGATGATGCCCACCTGCGGCACGTACAGGGCTCCGGCCAGGCCGCACAACACGGCGCTGAGCACCCACACCAGCAGCTTGAAGCCGCGTGGGTCGTAGCCGCAGAACATCAGGCGGTTCTCGGCATCGCGCAGCGCGGTGAGCAGGCGGCCGAACTTGCTTTGGGTCAGGCGCCAGCACAGGTACAGACTGCCCAGCAACAGGGCCACGGTGAGCAGGAACAGCACTGCCCGGGTGCCCGGGGCGGCGATGTCGAAGCCCAGCAGGGTGCGGAAGCTGGTGAAGCCGTTGTTGCCACCGAAGCCCGTCTCGTTGCGGAAGAACAGCAGCATGGCGGCGAAGGTCAGGGCCTGGGTCATGATCGAGAAGTACACGCCCTTGATCCGCGAACGGAAGGCGAACCAGCCGAACACCAGGGCCAGCAGCCCAGGGGCGAGCACCACCAGGCACAGGGCCCAGGCAAAGTGCTGGGTGCCGGCCCAGTACCAGGGCAGCTCGCTCCACGACAGGAAGGTCATGAACCCGGGCAGGCCGTCGCCCGCCGCCTGGCGCATCAGGTACATGCCCATGGCGTAGCCGCCGAGGGCGAAGAATAGGCCGTGGCCCAGGGACAGCAACCCGGCATAGCCCCAGACCAGGTCCAGCGCCAGGGCGACGATGGCGTAGCAGAGGATCTTGCCGACCAGGGTCAGGGTGTAGGCCGAGACCTGCAGCGGGTGCGTCGCCGGTAGTAGCGACAACAGCGGCAGGGCCAGCAGCACCAGGACGACGACGGCGCCGATGGCCAGTGCCAGGCGTGGCCCGGCCTTTTGCGTGGCAGTGACAAGCAGTGGCTGGTTCATCAGTCGATTACCCGTCCCTTGAGGGCGAACAGGCCTTGCGGACGCTTCTGGATGAACAGGATGATCAGCGCAAGGATGAGGATCTTGCCGAGCACCGCACCGATCTGCGGCTCCAGCAGCTTGTTGGCGATCCCTAGGCCGAAGGCGGCCCAGAGGCTGCCGGCGAGCTGGCCGACACCGCCGAGCACCACCACCAGGAACGAGTCGATGATGTAGCCCTGGCCAAGGTCGGGGCCGACGTTGCCCACCTGGCTCAGGGCCACGCCGCCCAGCCCGGCGATGCCCGAGCCAAGGCCGAAGGCGAGCATGTCCACCCGGCCGGTGGCGACGCCGCAGCAGGCAGCCATGTTGCGGTTCTGGGTCACGGCGCGTACGTGCAGGCCCAACCGTGTGCGGTTGAGCAGCAGCCAGGTGAGCAGCACCACGGCCAGGGCGAAGCCGATGATCACCAGGCGGTTGTAGGGCAGCACCAGGTTCGGCAGCACCTGGATGCCGCCGGACAGCCAGGCCGGGTTGCCCACTTCGACGTTCTGCGCGCCGAACAGCAGGCGGATGGCCTGGATCAGGATCAGGCTGATGCCCCAGGTCGCCAGCAGGGTTTCCAACGGCCGGCCGTACAAGTGACGGATCACCGTGCGCTCCAGCGCCATGCCGACCCCGGCGCTGACGGCGAAGGCCACCGGCAGGGCGATCAACGGGTAGAACTCGATGGCCCCGGGGGCGTGGCGCTGCACCAGTACCTGGACCAGGTAGGTGGTGTAGGCGCCCAGCATGAGCATCTCGCCATGGGCCATGTTGATCACCCCCAGCAGGCCGAAGGTGATCGCCAGGCCCAGGGCCGCCAGCAGCAGGACCGAGCCCAGGGACAGGCCGCTGAAGGCCTGGCCGAGCAGCTCGCCGACCAGCAACTTGCGCTTGACCTGGGCCAGGCTGGTTTCGGCGGCGGTACGTACGGCCGGGTCGCTTTCCGCGTCCGGTTGCAGCAGGGCCTCCAGGCGCGTGCGGGCCAGCGGGTCACCGGTTTCGCCGAGCAGGCGCACGGCCGCCAGGCGTACCGCAGGCTCGCTGGCGCCCAACTGCAGGTTGGCCAGGGCCAGGCCGAGGGCGGCATGCACGGCGGCGTCCGGCTCGCTGGCCAAGCGCCGGTCGAGGAAGGCCACCTGCGCCGGCTGCGCGCTCTTTTGCAATTGACGGGCAGCGGCCAGGCGCAGGTCGCTGTCGTCGCTGAACAACTGGTGGCTGGCCAGGGCGTTGTCGATCAGCCCGCGCAGTCGGTTGTTCAGGCGCACCTTGCGGGTGTCGCCTTCGGCGATGCGGCCCTGCTTGAGCGCGCTCAGCAGCGCCAGCCGCGAGGGCTCGGGTTGCGCTGCCCAGCCCAGGAGCAGGCGGGCCTGTTCGTTGGCTTTGGCGGCGAGGAAGAATTCGCCCTCGCTGGCCTGGGTTGCCAGGGGCAGCAGGAGCAAGAGCGTGAGCAGGAGTCGGTACATGAGGGTATCCCGGATCAGCGGTGAATTCATCGCCGGCAAGCCCACCACGACGCCGCAGCGCTTGAGGGCAGTGGGCGCGGGCTTGCCGGTGACTGGGCCGCAGAGCGGCCCCTGGGCACTCAGTTGCCTTTCACTGCATAGTCAGGCCGCTTTTCGTTGCCCGGAATGAACGGGCTCCAGGGCTGCGCCCGCAACGGCTGTTCGGTTTCCCAGACCACGCTGAACTGCCCGTCGTCCTGGATTTCGCCGATCATCACTGGCTTGTGCAGGTGGTGGTTGCTCTTGTCCATGGTCAGGGTGTAACCCGACGGTGCCTGGAAGCTCTGCCCGGCCAGGGCCTCGCGGACCTTGGCGACCTCGGTGCTGCCGGCCTTCTCCACGGCCTGTGCCCACATATGGATGCCCACGTAGGTGGCCTCCATCGGGTCGTTGGTCACCGCCTTGTCGGCGCCCGGCAGGTTCTTGGCCTTGGCATAGGCCTTCCAGTCGGCGACGAAGCGTTGGTTGACCGGGTTGTCCACCGACTCGAAGTAGTTCCACGCCGCCAGGTGGCCCACCAGTGGCTTGGTGTCGATGCCACGCAGCTCCTCCTCGCCCACCGAGAACGCCACCACCGGTACCTCGGTGGCCTTCAGGCCCTGGTTGGCCAGCTCCTTGTAGAAGGGCACGTTGGAATCGCCGTTGACCGTGGAGATCACCGCCGTCTTGCCGCCGGCGGCGAATTTCTTGATGTTGGCGACGATGGTCTGGTAGTCGCTGTGGCCGAACGGTGTGTACACCTCTTCGATGTCCTTGTCGGCCACGCCCTTGCTGTGCAGGAAGGCGCGCAGGATCTTGTTGGTGGTGCGCGGGTAGACGTAGTCGGTGCCGAGCAGGAAGAAGCGCTTGGCTTCGCCGCCGTCTTCGCTCATCAGGTATTCCACCGCCGGGATGGCCTGCTGGTTCGGTGCCGCGCCGGTATAGAAGACGTTGGGCGACATCTCCTCGCCCTCGTACTGCACCGGGTAGAACAGCAGGCCGTCGAGCTCCTCGAATACCGGCAGCACCGACTTGCGCGACACCGAGGTCCAGCAGCCGAACACCACCGCGACCTTGTCCTGGGTCAGCAACTGGCGGCTCTTCTCGGCGAACAGCGGCCAGTTCGAGGCCGGGTCCACCACCACGGGCTCCAGCAGCTTGCCGTTCACCCCGCCCTTGGCGTTGATCTGCTCGATGGTCATCAGGGCCATGTCCTTGAGCGACGTCTCGGAGATCGCCATGGTCCCGGACAGCGAATGCAGGATACCGACCTTGATGGTCTCGGCGGCCTGGAGGGTCCAGCTCAGACCCATGGCGGCCAGGCTGGCGCTGAGGGTGACGGCCTTGATCAGACTGCGACGCTTCATGTGCTCTCTCCGTTGAGTTCGGTGGGGTGTGGCGACTCGGGGAGGGCGATTGCAAGGGCTGTGCCGAAGGCGCAAAGGCTTGAGGCAGGCGGGGTTGGCGACGATCTGGGGCACCGGGGCGGTCCAGCTTGGTGCCTGCAGGGCAGGTGTGCACGGCATTGGGGCCGCGAGGCGGCCCCAAATGGGCCTCAGTTGTCCTGCACACCGCCCACCGTTCTACGCAGCTGGCGTTTGCTGCGCACGAACTGGTAGGTGACCGCCAGGATCACGAACCACAGCGGCGTGACCACCAGGGCCGCACGGGTGTCGTCTTCCAGGCTCAGCAGCACCAGGATGAAGGCGAAGAACGCCAGGCACACGTAGCACATCACGCGCCCGCCAGGCATCTTGTACTTCGACGACTCATGCAGGGCGGCGCGCTGCTTGCGGTAGGTCAGGTACGACAGCAGGATCAGCGTCCAGACGAACATGAACAACAGCGCCGAGACGGTAGTGACCAGGGTGAAGGCCTCGACCAGGTCGGGGATCACGTAGATCAGCACGGCACCGAGCAGCAGGCAGGTGCAGGAGAAGTACAGGCCGTTGGCCGGCACGGCGCGGCGCGACAGTTTCTCGAAGGCCTTGGGCGCGTCGCCCTCCTGGGCCAGGCCATAGAGCATGCGGCTGGTGGAGAACACGCCGCTGTTGGCCGAGGACGCGGCCGAGGTCAGCACCACGAAGTTGATGATGCTCGCCGCCGCCGGCAGGCCAGCCAGGACGAACAACTCCACGAACGGGCTCTTGCCCGGCACCACGTCGCGCCACGGGGTGACGGCCATGATGGCGATCAGCGCCAGCACATAGAACACGATGATGCGGACCGGGATCGAGTTGATCGCCCGTGGCAAGGTGCGCTCGGGGTTCTTCGCCTCGGCGGCGGTGGTGCCCACCAGCTCGATGCCGACGAAGGCGAACACGGCGATCTGAAAGCCCGCGAAGAAGCCCATCAGGCCATGAGGGAACATGCCGTCGTCGTTCCACAGGTTGGCCAGGCTCGCGGTGCGGCCAGCCGGCGACTCGAAGCCGCTGACGACCATGTACAGGCCGGTGGCGACCAGGCCGAGGATGGCGACGATCTTGATCATGGCGAACCAGAACTCGATCTCGCCGAACATCTTCACGGTGATCAGGTTCAGCGACAGCAGCACGCCGACGCAGGCCAGCGCCGGTACCCACTGGGGCAGGTCGGGAAACCAGAACTGCGAGTAGGCGGCGATGGCGATCACGTCGGCGATGCCGGTGATGACCCAGCAGAACCAGTAGGTCCAGCCGGTGAAATAGCCGGCCCAGGGGCCGAGCAGGTCGGAGGAGAAGTCGATGAACGACTTGTAGTTCAGGTTCGACAGCAGCAGTTCGCCCATGGCGCGCATGACGAAGAACAGCATGAAGCCGATGATCATGTAGACGAAGATGATCGACGGCCCCGCCAGGCTGATGGTCTTGCCCGAGCCCATGAACAGGCCGGTGCCGATGGCGCCACCGATGGCGATCAGCTGGATGTGGCGGTTGGTCAGGTTGCGTTGCAGGTGCTGGTCATCTGCTGGTGTGGGAGAGGTCCGTGTCATGGGCTTGTATTCCATCGAGGGTCGGTCTTGTTGTCGGGAAGCCGGGTAGGCTAACACGCGTGTTCCGGTCGGGGGACGCGGCAGATCGACTCCAGCGGGGATCGCGCAAGGGGCTGCTGCGCAGCCCAATCGCGGGCAAGCCCGCGCCCACAGGGGCGGCGCCGCTCTCGAGGGCAGCGGTTACCTGTAGGCGCGAGCTTGCCCGCAATGGGCCGCAAAGCGGTCCGGGGCTCAAGCCCTGGCAAGCACCTTGCGGCGCACCGCCAGGCTGTCGACCAACCACATCACCAGCATCGACACCCCTACCAGCGGGAAGGCGAGGCCCAGCACCAGCATCACCCCCACGGCGGTCTTCCAGCGCGGCAGGTCATGCCGCAGCGGTGGCACTCCCAGCCCACCGACCGGCCGGCGCTTCCACCACATCACCAGGCCACTGACCGAGCCCAGCAGGATCATCAGGCACACCACCAGGATGATGAACTGGTTCAACGGCCCGAACATCCGCCCCTCATGCAGCATCACCCCGAGTTCGGTGGCACGGGCGACCGGGCCGTAGTCCTGCCAGCGCACATCGGCCAAGACCTTGCCAGTGTACTGGTCCACATGCAGGGTGGCGTCGTTGCGCGGATCGTCGGCGAACACCGCGACAGTGAACACCCCATCCGCCGTGGTCGGCAGGGTGATGCTGTAGCCGGGCTCGACCTGGCGTGCGCTGGCGATGTCCTCGACCTGCTGCAGGCTCACCTGCGGCGCGGCCGGTGCGCTGGCCATGGCGTGGTGCCTGGCATGCTCGGCATGGGCGCCGGAGACCGGCATCGGCGTGTTCTCCAGGGCCCAGGGCACGGTCTGGCGGTGGGCCTGGTTGAGCGCGCCGGCCTGCTGGTCGGAGGTGGGTACGTCGTTCCACATGGCGGCGGGAAAGCGGTTCCACAATTCGGCGTACTGCTTGCCCCACAGGCCGGTCCAGGTCATGCCGCTGAGCAGCATCAGCAACAGCAGGGCCGAGCCCCAGAAACCGCTGACTGCATGCAGGTCGCGCCACAGCACACGGCCGCGTGCCGACAGGCGGGGCCACAGCACGCCGGCGCCGTTGCGCCCGCGCGGCCACCACAGGTACAGGCCAGACACCACCAGCACGATGCCCCAGCCGGCGGCCAGTTCCACCAGGCGATCGCCCAGTGTGCCGACCATCAGCTCGCCATGCAGGGCGCGGGCGATCGCCTGCAGGTTGTTCTTGCCGTCCTGTTCGCCGAGTACCTTGCCGCTGTAAGGGTCGACGAACACGTTCAGCTCGCGCCCGCCGTCGTGCACCACGAACTGTGCGCTGCGCTCGGCATTGAGCGGCGGCAGGTACTGCCCCACATGCCCTTGTGGATAAGCCTGGCGCACCTCGGCCAGCAAGGTGTCGGCGCCTTGCCGGTGATGGCCGGCCTCGACCACCATCAGGTCGCGGTACATCAGCGGGTCGAGCTGCGGCTTGAACAGGTAGACGATCCCGGTGATCGCCAGCAGGATCATGAACGGCGCGACGAACAGCCCGGCGTAGAAATGCCAGCGCCAGGCCAGGTTGTAGAAGGAGATGCGTGGTGTGCTCATGGGAACCTCCCCATATGACCAGGTTGGGGCGCGGTGCTGGCCGCGCCCGGTTCGTTGTTGTCAGAAGCTGATGTCGACCTTGGTCCAGAAGGTCCTGCCTGGCTCGTTCACCGGCCGCGGGTCCGTGGCCGGGTAGCCGAACCCGGCGTTCCCGGCCAGGTTCAGGTGCTCGGCGTAGGCCTTGTCGAACAGGTTGTCGACGCCGGCGCTGAGCTTGAGGTTGCGGCTGACCTTGTAGGCGCCGTTGAGCGAGAACACGCCGAAGCCGGCGCTCTTCTCATAGTCCTTGCCGACCACGTTGCCCTGGTTCTCGGCGATACGGTTCTGCGCCGCCACCAGCCGCCACAAGGCACCGACGCTCCAGGTATCGCGGCTGTAGGTCAGGCCCAGCCGGCTTTCCAGGGGAGGCATCTGCGGCAGCGCCTTGCCATCGCTGCTGTTCTTGCCCCAGGCGTAGGCCAGGGTGGCGTCGGCCTTCCAGCGCTCGGTCAGCTTGTAGGCCGCGCCCAGTTCGCCACCCATGATGCGGGCGTCGATGTTCTGGGCTTGGGAGCTGAGCATGCCCATCATGCCGGGACGGTAGTCGAACAGAATGTAGTCGCGGACCTGCCCGATATAACCCGAGGCCCAGGCTTCCAGGCGCTCGTCGCGGTACTGCAGGCCGAAGTCGAGCTGGGTGGTCTTTTCTGGCTTGATGCCGTCGAAGGCGTTGGCCGCGCCGTCCGGAGCCAGCTTGGGCGAGAACAGCTCCCAATAGTCAGGGAAACGCTGGGCATGGCCGAGGCCGATGTAGGTGGTCGCCGGGATCGAGGCCAGGTCGTGCTCGTAGCGCACGAAACCGCTGGGCAGGGTGTCGGCGCGGGTGTCGCCTTCGGTGGCGCTGCCTTCACGCAAGTCCCTGGCCGAGGCTCGGTCGAGGCGCACGCCAGTGACCAGGCGGTCCTCGCCGGTGGCGTACCAGGTCAGCTCGCCGAACGCACCGTAGTTGTGGAAGTCGGCGTCCTTGGTCCAAGGCTGGCCCTTGTGCGCATCCACCCCCATGCCACCGCGCGCGCGGTGTTCGTTGGTCTGTGCGTCGATGCCGCTGACCAGTTGCACGTCGGCCCAGCGCCAGGTGGCCTTGATGCGCGCGCCCAGGGTGCGACGGTCGACGTTGCTGACCATGGGCATGCCCATCATGCCGCTGCCCGACGGGGTGCGCAGGCTGTAGTTGTCCATCACGTGGTCGGCGTAGTTGTAGTAGACCTGCGCCTCGACCTTGTCGAGCACCTCGCCGAGGTTGGACTTCTCGAAGCGCAGGCCCAGGCTCTCGCGCTTGAACTGCGAGCCGTCCATGCCGCGCCCGGCGTAGCGGGCCTCGCCGTCGCCCTTGCCGGCGGTCAGCTCCAGCAGGGTGTCGGCGTCTGGCGTCCAGCCGAGGGTGACATCGCCGTTCCATTTGTCCCAGCGCGACGGCACGGTGTCGCCATTGCCGTCCTCGTAGTCGTCCGAGCGCGACTGGTTGCCGACGAAGCGCGCATAGGCCTGGCTGTTGCCGGCGGCGGCGTCCAGCACCTTGTCGAAGCGGCCATTGGAACCGGCCAGCAGGCTCGCGTCGACGCGGCTGCCCAGTTCGCCGAAGCGTTCTGGTTCGCGCTCGAAGAGAATGGTCCCGGCCGAACCGCCGGGGCCCCAGATCACGCTTTGCGGGCCCTTGATCACGGTGAGGCGGTCGTAGGTTTCCGGCGAGATGTAGGAGGTCGGGGCGTCCATCCGGTTGGGGCAGGCGCCGAGCATCACGCCGCCGTTGGTGAGGATGTTCAGGCGCGAGCCGAACATGCCGCGCAGCACCGGGTCGCCGTTGGTGCCGCCGGAGCGGATCGCCGAGAAGCCGGGGATGGTCTTGAGGTAGTCGGCGCCGTCGCTGGCCGGCACGGGCTGGCGTGGGTCCTTGGGGTTGGTGACCACGGTCAGCGGCGAACTGGGCGCGATGGCGGTGATGACCGTGGGGCTCAGTTCGGCCGGGTCGTGCTCGTGGCCTTCGTGGCCGGTTTCGGTGGCCAGGGCCTGGGGCGCGAGCAGCGAGCCGCAGAGCAAGGCGATGGTCCCACGCAGGGACAAGGCGAAAGCAGGGGTACAGCCGGACATGGAATTTTCCGTCGATCAGTCGTGAGTGGGCGCGAAGCCTCCTGGCTCCGTGCGACAAAAAAGTGTTCAGACGCTGATCGGGAGGGGCGGCGCGCGGCTGCGCGCACCGGGGAACACGGCCTGCCGGGCATGGCCCTGGCGCGTTGGGGTGAAGAGGTGCGTGGAGGGAATGACGAGGCCGACGCTGAGCGGGCTGAGGGCTTGGGGCAGGGCTGGGCAGTTGAACAGCAGGCTGCAGTAGCCGCACTTTTCCCAAAGGGCATGCTGGTGGCCGTCGCCGTGATGCGCGTCATCGCCATGGTGATGGCCGGCGGACATGGACATGTCCATCGGCATGGGCATGCTGGCGTGGTGCTCCATCGGCATCGACTGGGAGACCAGTGGGCCGATGAAGATCATCCACATGGCGAACAGGCTCAGCCAGCCGCCACCGACGCGCCTGCGAACAGGGCGGGTGGAGCGGGTGATCCGGTTGCGCGGCAGGCTCATGGCGAGCGCCCGTCAGCGGTCAGTGCGCGTGGTCGTGCCCTGGCTGATCGGCCGGCGGCTGCTGTTGCACGGCGACCTCGACGGTGATGTCGCCGGCCTTCTCGAAGTGCAAGGTCAGCGGGAAGCGCTTGCCATCGACGAGCAGGCTGCGGTCCTTCGGTTGCATCAGCATCACGTGGTAGGCGCCGGGGGAGAAGGTCAGGTCCTTGCCGGCGGGGACGAGCACGTTGGGCACCTGTTGCATCTTCATGGCGCCGCTGGCGGCCTTGGCGTGTTCGTGCAGTTGCACGTCATCGCTCAGCGGGCTGTCGGCGCCCAGCAGGCGGTCATCGGCCTTGCCGTTGTTGTGCACGATGAAGTACGCGGCCACGTTGGGGGCGTTCGGTGGCAGCTGCAACGACCAGGGGTGGGCGATGTGCAGGTCGCCCTGGGTGTATTCATGGGCGTTGGCGAAGGCGCCGGGCAGCAGCAGGGCGGCCAGGACGAGGGCGTGCTTGAACATGGTTGAGATCTCCGGTCTGTTCGGGTTCAGGGCGACGGTGCGGTGAACTCAAGCCAGGGGAGAGGCGCGGGGATTGAGCGCGGGCCATTGCTGGCGCGGTGTGGGCTGGTAGGCGGCAAGTTGGGGGGCATGGCCCAAGAACTGCGCCGCAGGACTGCGCAACTGCGGGGCATGGCCCGGCAGGGCCAGCAGCGGCGCGGTGCCGGAGCAGCACCAGCAGTGCTGCATGGCCGAATGATCGTCGCCTTGCTGGCCAAGGTCGATCTTGGCCAGGGCCTGTACATCGACCTTGGCCTTGCCGGCGACGCTGGAACAGAAGGCACCCCACAGCAACTGCTCGGCCGGCCCCTTGGGCGCGGCCGAGGACAGCGGCATGGCCAGCAGGTTGAACAGCACTGCCAAGCAGGCTATCCAGGCGATGTGCCGACGTGAGGTCATGGAGAGATCCGGTCAGGAATCAGGTGGTCATTGTAAGGCCGAGTATAGGAAAAAATGCCGGGGTGCGGTGAAGTGCCGCAGGCTGGGCGTGCCGTATAAGGTCGGGGTGTTGTGCACAGAGCGGTCGATGGGCAGAGGGGCCTGTGGGGCTTGCCCCCATGATGGTCAGTTCACTGCCATTTTGGGGCTGCAAAGCAGCCCCAATGCCGCACCGGTGTCTGGCAAGGGCTTGCCCGCGAAGAACGTTGCTCGATCAGACCGCCTTGTTGCGCCCCAGCAGCCCGCGCACGGTCTCCTGCAGGTCGGCGGGCAGCACCACGACCTTGGCATTGTCGCTGCTCGCCAGGTTCTCCATGGCGCCGATGTAGCGCTCGCCCAGCAGGTACATGGCCGGCACGGTCTCGCTGCCGACCGCTTCCTTGACCAGCGAGATGGCCCGGGCCGAGGCCTCGGCCAGGTTGATCTGCGCCTCGGCGTCCAGCTTGGCCGCCTGCAGGCGCGCCTCGGCCTCGAGGATCGCGGCCTGCTTGGCGCCTTCGGCGCGGGTCACGTCGGCCTTGCGCTCACGCTCGGCCGCCGCCTGGCGCTCCATGGCGACCTGCATGTTCTCCGACGGCTTGATGTCCTGGATCTCCACGGAGCGCACGGTCACGCCCCAGTCCTCGGTCTGCTCGGACATGGCTTCGCGCAGGCGCGCCTTGATCTGCTCGCGGCTGGACAGCGCTTCGTCCAGGTCCATGGCGCCGACGATGGCCCGCAGCGAGGTCATGGTCAGGCTGGTGACGGCGAAGGAGAAGTTCTGCACGCCATAGGAGGCCTTCTGCGGGTCCACCACCTTGGCGAAGCACAGGGCGTTGGCGACGATCACCGCGTTGTCGCGGGTGATGATCTCCTGCTCCTGCACGTCGAGGATGATGTCCTTGGTCGGCAGGCGGTAGGCGACCACGTCCATGTAGGGGATGACGATGTTCAGGCCGGGCTTGAGCGTGTTGTGGTAGCGGCCCAGGCGCTCGACGATCCATTCCTCGCCCTGGGGCACGATACGTACCCCCTTGAACACGGTGACGAGGACGAACAGGGCCAGGGCGGCGACGACGATGAGGCTGGTCATGGGGTGAACTTCCTTTTAATGCGGGTTCAGGCCCGGGTGACCCGGGCGGTGTTGCCTTCGATGGCGGCCAGGCGCACGCGCTCGCCGGCGGGGATCTCGCTGTCGGCGATGCACACCCATTCCTCGTTGCCGAGCACAGGCTTCTGGAAACGCACGCGGCCTTTCTGGAACTCCGAGACGCCCAGGGTCAGCAGGCCGACCTCGCCGATCACGCTGTCGGCGGTCCAGCGTACGTCCGGCTTCTTGCGCCGGAACAGCTTGAACCACAAGGCGGTGGTGACGGAGGAGAGCAGCACCCAGAGCAACACCTGCATGTCCAGCTGCAGGCTGGGCGCGAGCAGGGCGATCAACGCCACCAGCACGGCACCGATGCCGAACCAGAGGATGAAGAACGTCGGCAGGACCAGTTCCAGCAGGATCAACGCCACGCCGAAGACGAGCCAGATCCACCATTGCATTTCCATATGGGCAAGGCCTTCCAAGAGAGGGGGAAAGAGTTTAAGGCATGGGGGCGGCAAACGGCCATCCGATGCCGCCCGCTGTGCAGGGAAGGTTTTCCGTTTTCGCTGTCAGGGGATTCGCTGGAGCGGGTCAGTTGGCTGACGCCAGTCAGGCTCCCACGCGCAAGATGGCGAGCTTCCCTGGCAATGAACGTCCGTTCTATGCCGAGGTGCACATACATCAATGGAATCTATGTTACACCCGAGCGGATACGAAGCAGCCAATGGCCTCCCGCAACAGGCGAACATCCGAGAACTCGCGATCCACGCCAGGCAGCACCGGCCGCTTCAGCACCAGTACCGGCACGCCCCGTTCCCGGGCCACCTCCAGCTTCGGTTCGGTGGCGGCGCTGCCGCTGTTCTTGCTCACCAGCACATCGATCCGCCGTCGTTCGAACAGCGCGCGCTCGTCCTCGAGGCGAAACGGTCCACGGGCGCCGATCACCTCGCAGCGTGCGTTGCCCGGGCAGGCCTCCAGAGCACGCAGGGTCCAGAACTGCCGTGGCGGGATCTCGTCCAGGTGCTGCAGGGGTTCGCGGCCGAGCGTGAACAGCGGGCGCTGGAAGGGCGCGAGGGCTTCGATCAGCTCGGCCCAGCCCGCCACCTCGCGCCAGTCGTCACCGGGTTGCGCCTGCCAGGCCGGACGGCGCAGGGCCCAGCAGGGGATGCCCACGGCTTGCGCGGCCTGCGCGGCATTGCGGCTGATCTGCGCGGCGTAGGGGTGGGTGGCGTCGAGCAACAGGTCGATGCCGCCCTGGCGCAGGTAGGTCGCCAGCCCTTCGGCGCCGCCATAGCCGCCGACCCGCACCTGGCAGGCCAGGTCCTGGGGGACGCGGCCGATGCCGGCCAGGCTGTAGACATGCTCAGGGCCCAACTGGCGAGCGATGGCCAGCGCCTCGCTGATGCCGCCCAACAGCAGGATGCGCCTGCTCATTGCACGCCCGCCTGGCCGACGATGCCGCCTTGGCGGTCGATGGCGAACACCTCGACCTGCACCTGGGCGGGCACCACGCTGCGGGCGAAGGCCAGAGCATGGGTGCACACCGCATCGCCCAGGGGCACGCCTGCCGCATGGGCCAGGGCCAGGGCCTGCTGGCTGGTGTTGGCGCCGACGATCGCCGCCTGCAGGGCCGCGTCGGCGCCGATGTGTGCCGCCCAGCCGGCCAGTTGCGGCAGGTCGATGCTCGAACTGCGGCTGTGCAGGTCCATGTGCCCGGCGGCCAGCTTGCTGATCTTGCCGAAGCCGCCGCACAGGCTCAGGCGCGCCACTGGCACCTTGCGCAGGTGCTTGAGCACCGCGCCGACGAAGTCGCCCATCTCGATCAAGGCGATTTCCGGCAGGCCGTAGACCCGGCGCATGGTGTCCTCGCTGGCATTGCCGGTGCACGCGGCGATATGCGTGTAGCCATTGGTATGGGCGACATCGATGCCCTGCTGGATCGAGGCGATGTAGGCCGAGCAGGAGAACGGCCGGACGATGCCGCTGGTGCCCAGGATCGACAGCCCACCGAGGATGCCCAGGCGCGGGTTCATGGTCTTCAGGGCGAGCTGCTCGCCGTCGCGCACGTTGACCGTCACTTCGAAGCCGCCATCGTAGGCGCAGGCATCGGCCAGTTGTTGCAGGTGCTCGCTGATCATCCGCCGTGGTACCGGGTTGATGGCGGGCTCGCCCACCGGCAGGACCAAGCCTGGGCGCGTGACGGTGCCCACCCCCTTGCCGGCGACGAAGCGGATGCCGGGCTCGGCGAGCAGGCGCACCTGGCTGTAGAGCAGGGCGCCGTGGGTCACGTCCGGGTCGTCGCCGGCGTCTTTCAAGGTGCCGGCCTCGGCGCTTTCGCCCTCGCGGCGGCAGAACTCCAGGCGCATCTGCACCTGCCTGCCCTTGGGCAGGGTGATGCGCACGGCATCGTCGCACTGGCCGGTCAGCAGCAGGCGCGCCGCGGCCAGGCTGGTGGCGGTGGCGCAGCTGCCAGTGGTCAGGCCGCTGCGCAGGGGCGCGGGCCGTTCGCGGGTTTCTTCACGCATCGGCGGGCTTCACCACCTCGAGCAGGGTGATCGGCAAGGCCTGGCGCCAGGTGTCGAAGGCACCCAGCGGCTGGGCCTGGGCCACATGGATACGGGTCAGCTCGCCGCCATGGGCCTGGCGAAAATGCGCCAGGGCCAGTTCGCTCTGCAGGGTCACGGCGTTGGCCACCAGCCGTCCGCCGGGGCGCAGCCGTTCCCAGCACAGGGGCAGCACGCCTTCACGGGTGACTCCGCCGCCGATGAAGATCGCATCGGGCCGTTCCAGGCCGACCAGGGCTTCGGGCGCCTTGCCTCGGACCAGTTGCAGGCCGGGCACGCCGAGCTCATCGCGGTTGTACTCGATGAACGCCTGGCGGCCTTCGTCGGCCTCGATGGCCAGGGCACGGCAACTGGGGTGGGCGCGCATCCACTCGATGCCGATGGAGCCACAGCCTGCGCCCACGTCCCAGAGCAGTTCGCCTGGGGTGGGCGCCAGGCGGGCCAGGGTGATGGCGCGTACGTCGCGCTTGGTCAGTTGGCCATCGTGGCGCAAGGCGCTGTCCGGCAGGCCGGCGGTGCAAGGCAGGCGAGGTGCGTCGGGTGCGGCGAGGCATTCGAGGGCCACCAGGTTGAGGGCGGCGACTTGCGTATGCGGCCAGTCCTCGGCGGTACCGGACAGCTGACGCTCCTGTGGCCCGCCGAGGTGTTCCAGGACATGCATCCGGCTCGGCCCGAAACCGCGCTCGCGTAGCAACGCGGCGATCGCGGCCGGGCTGTCGCCGTCATTGCTCAGGACGAACAGGCGCACGCCGCTGTGGAGCTGGGCGTTGAGCGTGGCCAGGGGGCGGGCGACGATCGACAGCACCTGCACCTCCTGCAGGGGCCAGCCCAGGCGGGCGGCGGCCAGGGCGCAGGAGGACGGCATCGACAGCACCTGCATTTCCCCGGCGGGGAGCTGCCGCGCCAGGCTGGCGCCGACGCCATAGAACATCGGATCGCCGCTGGCCAGCACGCAGACCGGCTCGCCGCGCAGGGCCAGCAGCGGGGCCAGCGCGAAGGGGCTGGGCCAGTGGTTGCGCTCGCCGACCACGCAGCGTGGGAGCAGCGCCAACTGGCGCGGGCTGCCGAAGATCCGCGAGGCCGAGAGCAGGGCGCGGCGGGCCTGTTTGCCCAGGCCGCTGAAGCCGTCTTCGCCGATGCCTACTACTGTCAGCCAGGGGGTCATTGTTTGCTTGCTCATCCATCAATCGGGGGCGCGAAGCGGTCCCGGAATCATCACGCTCGACCGCCGGTTTTTCATGCCGTCGAGCAAAGCAGGCATAATACCGCGCCTTCTACACTCAAGCGCACTTTCACGATTGCCGGATGCCCCTTTGACGCAGGTCCTCGCCCCCGACGTTTCGCCCCGCCCCTCGGCCTGCCCGGGGTTGTGGCGCATCGTCACGGCCCGTGACGGCGGGATCTGTCGGATCAAGCTGCCCGGTGGCGTGCTGCTGGCCGACCAGGCCGACGCCGTGGCCGATGCCGCCGAGCGTTTCGCCGGCGGTGTGATCGAGGCGACCAACCGTGGCAACCTGCAGGTCCGTGGCATCGGCGCCGACCACCACGGCCTGCTCGACGCCTTGCTGGCCGCCGGCCTGGGCCCACGCGAGGCGGCTGGCGACGATGTGCGCAACCTGATGCTCAGCCCCCTGGCCGGCCTCGACCCCCTCATGCTGCTCGATGTTCGCCCGCTGGCGGCGCAGCTCCTGCGGATGCTGGAAACCACCCCGCGCCTGCACGAGCTGTCGGCCAAGTTCGCCGTGCAGCTCGATGGCGGCGAAGGCCTGGCGATGCTCGAACACCCCCATGACCTATGGCTGTCGGCCGTGCGGCTGGAGCAGCGTACCTGGCTGGCCTTCGGCCTGGCGGGTTGCCCGGCGCAGCAGCGGGCATTGGGCGCCGTGCCGGTGGAGCAGGGCCTGGCCCTGGTTCGCGCGGTGCTGGAGCGCTTCCTCGACCTGGCGAGGCCGGAGCAGTCGCGGATGCGCCATCTGCTCGATACGTGCCCGGCCGACGCCTTCGTCGCGGGGCTGGGGCTGGCTATCCGGCGTGATGCGGCCGTGCTCGCTTGGCGGCGCCCGGCATCCCGGGCCAAATGGCTGGGTGTTTTGCCCCAGCGCCAGGGCCTTGCCCTGGGCGTCGCCCCGCCCTTGGGGCGCCTGACCCCGGCCATGCTGCGCGGCGCTGCCCGGCTGGCGCGCGAGGCCGGCGATGGCAGCCTGCGCCTGAGCCCCTGGCAAAGCCTGCTGCTGCCCGGCTTCGACTCTGCGCGTGCCCACGAGGGCCTGGCCGAACTGGCGGCGCTGGGCCTGCTGTGCAGCGCCGGGCAACCGTTGGCGCGCCTGGTCGCCTGCACCGGCAGCCGTGGCTGCGCCAAGGCCCAGGCCGATACCAAGGCCGATGCCGTCGTGCTCGCCGGCCTGCTGCACCAGGGCGGCCCGGGCAGCGTGCACCTGTCTGGCTGCCCCCGTTCCTGCGCCGTGGCCCATGTCGCCCCGGCCACCCTGCTGGCCCGTGCACCGGGCCGTTACGACCTGTATTTGCGTGATGCGCGCCTGCCGGGATTCGGTGTGCTGCGCGCGACCGACCTCACCCCAGAAGAAGCAGGCGCCCTGCTCGACCTGCCCACGGAGCACCTTGATGATTGACTACATCCGCGATGGTCAGGAGATCTATCGCAATTCCTTCCGGATCATCCGCGAGCAAGCCCGTCTCGAGCGGATTCCCGCCGACCTGGAGAAGCTCGCCGTGCGGGTGATCCATGCCTGCGGCATGGTCGAGGCCATCGATGGCCTGCAGTTCTCCGAGGGCGCTGGCCGTGCCGGGCGCGAAGCCCTGGCCAAGGGCGCGCCGGTCCTCTGCGACGCGCACATGGTCGCCGAAGGCATCACTCGCGCACGCCTGCCGGCCCACAACGAGGTGATCTGCACCCTGCGCGACCCGAGCGTGCCGGACCTGGCCCGCGAGCTGGGCAACACCCGTTCGGCGGTGGCCCTGGAACTGTGGCGCCCGCACCTGGAGGGCAGCGTGGTAGTGATCGGCAATGCCCCGACCGCGCTGTTCTACCTGCTGGAGATGCTCGACGCCGGCGCACCCAGGCCGGCACTGATCCTCGGCTTCCCGGTGGGCTTCGTCGGTGCGGCCGAATCCAAGGCCATGCTCGCTGCCGACAGCCGTGGCGTGCCGTTCGTGATCATGCAAGGCCGCCTGGGCGGCAGCGCCATGGCCGCCGCCGCCGTCAACGCCCTGGCCACGGAGGTGGAGTGATGCAGCCACGTGGACGTCTGCTCGGCCTGGGCGTCGGCCCCGGCGACCCGGAGTTGATCACGGTCAAGGCCCTGCGCCTGCTGCGCGAAGCGCCGGTGGTGGCCTACTTCGTGGCCAAAGGCAAGCGCGGCAATGCCTTCGGCATCATCGAGGCGCACCTGCAACCGGCGCAAACCCTGCTGGCGTTGGTCTACCCGGTGACCACCGAGGTGCTGCCGGCACCGTTGTCCTACGAGCAGGTGATCAGCGACTTCTACGACGAAGCCAGCCTGCAGGTGGCGGCGCACCTGGATGCTGGCCGCGACGTGGCGGTGATCTGCGAGGGCGACCCGTTCTTCTATGGCTCCTATATGTACCTGCACGACCGCCTTGCCCAGCGCTACCCGGCCGAGGTGGTGCCGGGCGTCTGCTCGATGCTCGGTGGCGCCTCGGTGCTGGGCGCGCCGCTGGTGTATCGCAACCAGAGCCTGTCGGTGTTGTCGGGCGTGCTGCCCCACGACGAGCTCAAGCGTCGCCTGGCCGATGCCGATGCGGCGGTGATCATGAAGCTGGGGCGCAACTTCCCCAAGGTGCGCCAGGTGCTGGGCGAGCTGGGGCTGGAGCGGCGTGCGCTGTACGTCGAGCGGGCGACCATGGCCAACCAGAAGATCGTCCCGCTGGACGAGGTGGACCCGCAGTCGTCGCCGTACTTCTCGCTGATCGTCGTGCCGGGTGAAAAATGGCAGGGATGAACATGCACAAGGCACCCGCCATCGTCGTGCTCGGCCCCGGCAGCCTGGCCACGGCGCGGCGTATCCAGCAGTGTTATCCACAGGCGTTGATCCATGGCCTGCAGGGCCGTGTCGAGGGCGTCGACGTGCAGTACCTGCGCTTCGGCGACACCCTGCGCCAGCTCTACCAGCAGGACACCCCGATCATCGCCCTGTGCGCGGCGGGCATCGTCATCCGTAGCCTGGCCCCGCTGCTGGACGCAAAGGGCGCCGAGCCGCCGGTGCTGGCGGTGGCCGAGGACGGCAGCGCCGTGGTGCCGCTGCTCGGTGGCCTGGGCGGGGTCAACGCCATGGCCCGGGTGCTCGGCGAGGCGCTGGGCGTGGCAGCGGCGATCACCACCAGTGGCGAGCTGCGCTTCGGCACGTGCCTGCTCGATCCGCCCGAGGGTTATGCCCTGGCGGATCTGGAGCAGGGCAAGCGTTTCGTCTGCGACCTGCTCGCGGGCGAGGCGGTACGTATCGAGGGCGATGCGCCCTGGCTCGAGCAGGCGCAGTTGCCGGCAAGCGACAGCGCCCAGCGCATCATTCATGTGGGCTGCGCCGCGCGCCCGGCCAGCCGTGACGAACTGCTGATCCATTCGCGCTGTGTCGTGGTGGCTGTCGCTGCCGGTGTCGCTGACCTGACGCAGCGCGTGCGGGCCGCGCTGCAAGCGGCGGGCATCGCCGAACCTGCGTTGGCCTGCCTGTTGGCGAGCGAAGCCGACATGGCCGAGCCTGCCTTGCACGAGGCTGCGCAAGCGCTGGGCGTTGCCCTGCGTTTCGCCCCCGCTGCGGCGAGCCCGGCGCAGATGCTCGCCGAGGCGCTGCCCCAGGCACGCCTGGAGAGCGCCGGCGCTCTGGCCTTGGCCATCGCCGCTGCGCCGGTGGCGATCGAACGGATCGGCCGCCGGCGTGGTCGCCTGGCCGTGATCGGCCTGGGCCCAGGCGCCGCCGAGCTGATGGTGCCGGCGGTCAAGGCCGAACTGGCCCGCGCCCAGGACGTGCTCGGCTACGAGACCTACGTGCGCATGGCCGGCCCGTTCCGCGACGACCAAGTGCTGCACTGCACCGACAACCGCGAGGAGATGCAACGCGCTCGCCATGCGTTCGCGCTGGCGGCCCAGGGGCGCTCGGTGGTGGTGGTGTCATCGGGTGATCCAGGCGTGTTCGCCATGGCCGCCGCGGTGCTTGAGGCGCTGCACATGTCCACCGACCCAGCCTGGCACCGGGTCGAGCTGCAGGTCCTGCCGGGGGTATCCGCCTCCCTGGCCACGGCTGCCCAGGCTGGCGCACCGCTGGGCCACGATTTCTGCGTGATGTCGCTGTCGGACAACCTCAAGCCTTGGTCGATCATCGAGCAACGCCTGGACCTGGCGGCCCAGGCCGACCTGGTGCTGGCGTTCTACAACCCGATCTCCCGGGCCCGGCCGTGGCAGCTAGGGCAGGCGCTGGACATCGTGCGTCGGCACCGCGCTGCGCACACGCCCGTGGTGCTCGGCCGCGACATCGGCCGGCCGGGGCAATCCCTGCGGGTCGTCACCCTGGGCGAGCTGGTGCCCGAGATGGTCGACATGCGCACCCTGGTGCTGGTCGGCTCGTCCACCACGTGCGTGTTCGAGACTGCCGGGGGCGGCCAGTGGGTGTACACGCCGCGCTGGTACCCTACGGCACCAGGTAACCCTTGATCCCGGTGAAGATGATCTGCGCCGCCAGGGCGCAGACGAACAGCCCCATCAGGCGGCTGACGATCTGCAGGCCCTGGTCGCCGAGCAGGCGTTCGATGCGGTGCGAGAGGTAGAGCACCAGGCCCACGGTGAAACTGGCCAGGGCGATGCTGACGATGGCCAGCAGCTTGTCGTCCCAGTGCGGCTGGCTCACCCCCATCACCAGCAGCGCACCGATGGTGCCGGGGCCGACGGTCAGGGGGATGGTCAGCGGCACGATGGTCACGTCCTGCTGCACGTTGTCGGCCTGCACCGCCGACTTGCCCTGGGCCATGCCCAGGGCGGAGATGAACAGCACGCTGCCGGCGCCGATGCGGAAGGCGTCGGCGGTGATGCCGAACACGCCGAAGATCACCCGCCCGAACAGGTAGAGCAGCACGCTGGCGATCAGCACGGCGATGGCCACGCGCCAGGCCAGTTGCTTGCGCTCCTTGCTGGAGTGGCCGCGGGTCAGGCTGATGAAGCACGACAGCACGAAGAATGGGCTGTAGAGCACGAGCATCTTCAGGTAGACGCTGAACAACTCATGGAACATGGTCCGGATCCATGGCGGGGAGGGTGTGGGCAAGTGTATCAGCAGTCGCAGCGGCGGCGCGGCAATCGCGGGGAGCGCCCCTGAATCTCAGGATGTCTGCAACGGGTCCGAGGTGGCGGCCCGCTGGCTCGCCCAGAACTGGATCAGCTCGCGCAGTTGCGACAGCTCCACCGGCTTGGCCATGTGCCCGTCCATGCCGGCCAAGCGCGCACGCTCCTTGTGCTCGCTGAGAATGTGCGCGGTCAGCGCCACCACCGGGGTGCGCTGGCGCTGGTTGGCGGTTTCCCAGGCGCGCAGTTGCTGGGTGGCCGAAAAACCGTCGAGCACCGGCATCTCGCAGTCCATCAGCACTAGGTCATAGCGCCGCGCCTTCATTGCCTGCAAGGCTTCCTCGCCGTTGCTGGCGGTATCCGGCTCGAGGTTGAGCTTGCCGAGCATGCCACGGATGACCTTGGTCGAGATGCTGTTGTCCTCGGCGACCAGCACGCGGAAATCGCTGGGCAGGTCCAGCGGTGGTGGCGTGCCGGCCAGGGAGGGTGGGGCGGCTTGCTCGCGGCCTCGCTGGGCCAGCTCTTCGGCCAGGGTGGTCTTGAGGGTATAGCCGGCCACCGGCTTGGCCAGGATGCGCTTGACCCCGGCGTTGCGCGCGATGATCTTGCTTGGCGCATTGCTGATGCCGGTGAGCATCACCACCAGGATGTCGTGGTTCAGGCTCGGGTCTTCCTTGATCTTGGCCGCCAGTTGCATGCCGGTCATGCCGGGCATGTTCTGGTCCAGCAGCACGGCATCGAAGTAGTCGCGCAGGTGCGCCTTGGTGCGCAGCAGGGCCAGGGCCTCCTTGCCCGAGGGCACGGCGCTGACGTTCATGCCCCAGGCACTGCACTGCTGCACCAGGACCTTGCGGCAGGTGTCGTTGTCGTCCACCACCAGCACCCGCGCATCGCGCAGCGGGCCGTCCAGGTCGGCAGGCGGCTGCTCCAGGCGCAGCGGGTCGAGGGGCAAGGTCAGCCAGAGGGTGTTGCCCATGCTGGTGCTGCTCTTGATGCCGAACTCGCCCTGCATCAGGCCGATCAGTTGCTTGGCGATGATCAGCCCCAGGTGCCCGCCGAGCTTGCTGCTGGAGAGGAACTGGTGGCTGTGCAGCTCGGCTTGCAACAGGGCGTCGCGCTCGGCCGAGGGCATCGGTTCGCCGCTGTCCTGTACGGCGATGCGCAGGCGCGGGACATCGCCGCGCTGGTCCAGGGCCACCACCAGCAGGATCTCGCCTTGCACGGTGTTCTTCAGGGCGTTCTCCAGCAGGCTCGACAGGGCCTGGCGCAGGCGCGTCGGGTCGCCGCTGACGACCCGCGGCACCTGGGGCTGGGTGAAGCTGATCAGCTCGATGTTCTGCTGCTCGGCCTTGGCCCGGAAGATGTTGAGGCAGTCCTCGATCAGCGCGTTGAGGTCGAACTGCACATCATCGAGCTCGATCTGCCGGGACTCGAGCTTGGAAATGTCGAGAATCTCGTTGATCAGGGTCAGCAGCTCGTTGCCCGCGCTGTGGATGGTCTGCACGTAGTCGCGCTGCTTGACCGACAGCGGCGTGCCGAGCAGCAGCTCGGTCATGCCCAGCACACCGTTCATCGGCGTGCGGATCTCGTGGCTGATCTTGGCCAGGAACTCGGCCTTGGCGTTGATCTCGGCATCGCTGGCGGCCAGGGCGCGGCTGGCGCGGTAACGCTCGTCGCTGATCTTGCGCAGGCGTTCGCTGACCGCCAGGTTGAGCAGCAGGCCGCTGGCCACGGTCAGGCCCATGAGGATGCACAGCAGCCAGGGCGTCGAGGTGCGGGTGAGCCCCAGCAAGGCCGGCAGCAGCACCAGGCCGCCGAGGTTGAACACCAGCATGGCGACGGTGAACAGGCGCGCCGGCCCGTAGCCCTTGTACCAGTGGTAGGCGCTGGCCAGCAGCATGCTCACGCTGCCGAGGGCGAGCAGGGCGTAGGTCATCAGGTTGAGCGGCAGGGTGTCGACGAACAGCAGCACCAGGCCGCTGACCGCGACGACCAGCATTTCGCCATGCAGCAGGCGGTTGAGCCTGGGCGAGCTGCAGGGGCCGAAGAAACGCAGGGTGAAGTACAGCCCGGCAAGTCCCGCCAGCACCAGGGTGAGGTAGGCGGCGGGCGTCTGGGCACTGTGCCACAGCTGCCACCAGGGGCCGCTGAGGTTGAGCAGGATCAGGGCGCTGAGCAGCATCAGGCCGTGGTAGAGGGCCAGGACCAGGGTCGTGCTGGAGCGCGTGTACAGAAAACGGATCAGGTTGTGCAGGATGAGCATGGCCAGCCCGCCGAACAGCAGGCCGAACAGCAGCGGTTGGCTCTGGTCGGTGGCGGCCGAGGCCGCATCCTCCAGGCTGATGGCTGGGCGCAGCTGATGCTCCGAGACCAGGCGCACGTAGATGTCCAGCGCATGGGGGCTGTTGGGCAGGGGCAGCACATGGTCGCTGCCGCGCAGGGTGGGGCTGGCATTGCCGCCCTGGCGCCCGTGGTGCAGCTGGCGCAGCAGTTTTTCGCCATCCAGGGCGTAGAGGTCCAGGCGTGACAGGTCGGGGGCGAAGATGCGCAGCAGGCGCTCCTGCTCCCGGGGCTCGAGCCGGTAGTGCAGCCACAGGGCCTGGTCGGCAGAGGCGGCGTTGAGCTCGAACAGTTGCAGGGGGCTGAACTGGTTGCGGTAGCGGTCGGAGCGCACGTCGCTCAATTGCAGGTTGGCCTGCTCGTCGAGCAGAACGGACCAGCCACCACCTGGTTCGGCCGAGGCCGGAGGAAGGCAGAGCAGGGTCAGCAGGCTGACGAACAGGGCAATGGCAATCCGAAGCCGACGCAAGACGAAGTCCCTTCTTAGCTGATGTGCCGGATAACAACTATGCGCGGCGCGCCAATGCGAAGGCAAGGCCCCCCGGGGGCCCTGTCGACGAGCCGGAGGCCGTGCGCCCAAGGCGGCACGGCGATCCGGTGCAGGTTACTGCTGGTGCTCACCACGCTCGCGGGCGATGGCCCGGTAGCCGATGTCGGTACGGTAGAAGCTGCCGTCCCACTGGATCTGCTCGGCCAGGCGGTAGGCCTGGCGCTGGGCAGCCTCGACGGTGTCGCCCAGGGCGGTGGCGCAGAGTACGCGCCCGCCGTTGGCCACGACCTGGCCGTCCTTCAGCGCGGTGCCAGCGTGGAATACCTTGCCGTCCAGCTGGGCGGCGGCGTCCAGGCCGCTGATCGCCGCGCCTTTCTGGTAGTCGCCCGGGTAGCCGCCGGCGGCCAGGACCACGCCCAGGCTCGGCTGCGGGTTCCACTGGGCCTCGACCTTGTCCAGGGCCTTGGCGAAGGCCGCCTCGACCAGCAGCACCAGGCTCGACTCCAGGCGCAGCATGACCGGCTGGGTCTCCGGGTCGCCGAAGCGGCAGTTGAACTCGATGACCTTGGGGTTGCCCGCCTTGTCGATCATCAGGCCGGCATAGAGGAAGCCGGTGTAGACGTTGCCTTCCTCGGCCATGCCGCGCACGGTCGGCCAGATCACCTGGTCCATCACGCGCTGGTGCACGTCCGGGGTCACCACCGGGGCCGGGGAGTAGGCGCCCATGCCGCCGGTGTTCGGGCCGGTGTCGGCGTTGCCGACGCGCTTGTGGTCCTGGCTGGTGGCCATGGGCAGCACGTTGTGGCCGTCGACCATGACGATGAAGCTGGCTTCCTCGCCGTCGAGGAACTCCTCGATCACCACGCGCGAACCGGCGTCGCCGAAGGCGTTGCCGGCGAGCATGTCACGCACCGCGGCTTCGGCTTCTTCCAGGGTCATGGCGACGATCACGCCCTTGCCCGCGGCCAGGCCGTCGGCCTTGATGACGATCGGCGCTCCCTTTTCCTTCAGGTAGGCCAGGGCCGGCTCGATCTCGGTGAAGTTCTGGTAGTCGGCGGTGGGGATCTTGTGGCGTGCCAGGAAGTCCTTGGTGAAGGCCTTGGAGCCTTCCAACTGGGCCGCGCCCTTGGTTGGGCCGAAGCAGTCCAGGCCACGGCTGCGGAACAGGTCGACGACACCGGCGACCAGCGGCGCCTCGGGGCCGACGATGGTCATCTGCACGTTCTTCTCGGCGAAGTCGGCCAGTTGCTCCAGGGCGGTGACGTCGATGGCGACGTTCTCGCACTTGGCTTCGGTGGCGGTACCGGCGTTGCCCGGGGCAACGTAGACCTTCTCGACCCGAGGGTCCTGGGCGACTTTCCAGGCCAGGGCGTGCTCACGGCCGCCGCTGCCGATGATCAAAACTTTCATGTCAAAACCTCGATGACGCTGAATTCAGGGGATCTTCGGGCTGGTGGTGGAGCTTGTGGGAGCGGGCTTGCCCGCGAATGCGGTGGTGAAGGTACCATCGTATTCGCGGGCAAGCCCGCTCCCACAGAGATCCCCGCCAGCACGGAGATCCGCGTAACAACTTAGTGGCGGAAGTGGCGCATGCCGGTGAACACCATGGCGATACCGGCTTCGTCGGCCGCGGCGATCACCTCGGCATCACGCATCGAGCCACCTGGCTGGATGACAGCGCTGATACCCACTTTAGCCGCATTGTCGATGCCGTCACGGAACGGGAAGAAGGCGTCCGAGGCCATGACCGCGCCCTGTACCTGCAGGCCGGCGTGCTCGGCCTTGATGGCGGCGATGCGGGCGGAGTTGACGCGGCTCATCTGGCCGGCGCCGACGCCGATGGTCTGGCGCTGCTTGGCGTACACGATGGCATTGGACTTGACGAACTTGGCCACTTTCCAGGCGAACACCAGGTCGTGGATTTCCTGCTCGGTCGGGGCGCGCTTGGTGACGATCTTCAGGTCATCGGCGGTGATCATGCCGATATCGCGGCTCTGCACCAGCAGGCCACCGTTGACGCGCTTGAAGTCCCAGCCGGCGGCGCGTTCGGCTGGCCATTCGCCGCACTCGAGCAGGCGTACGTTCTGCTTGGCGGCCACGACGTCACGGGCGGCCTGGGAGATCTTCGGCGCGATGATCACTTCGACGAACTGGCGCTCGACGATGGCCTTGGCGGTTTCACCGTCCAGCTCGCGGTTGAAGGCGATGATGCCGCCAAAGGCCGACTCGGTGTCGGTGGCGTAGGCCAGGTCGTAGGCCTTGCGGATGCCGCCCTCGTCCTCGGGGACCACGGCCACGCCGCACGGGTTGGCATGCTTGACGATCACGCAGGCCGGCTTGACGAAGCTCTTGACGCACTCCAGCGCGGCGTCGGTGTCGGCCACGTTGTTGAACGACAGTTCCTTGCCTTGCAACTGCAGGGCGGTGGAGACGCTGGCCTCGCCCTTGCGGGCCTCGACGTAGAACGCCGCGCTCTGGTGCGGGTTCTCGCCGTAGCGCATTTCCTGGGCCTTGACGAACTGGCTGTTGAAGGTGCGCGGGAATTCGCTGCGGCCTTCGGTGGACAGGGTGTCCTTCGACTGGTCGATGGTGCCCATGTAGTTGGCGATCATGCCGTCGTAGGCAGCGGTGTGCTCGAAGGCCTTGAGCATCAGGTCGAAGCGCTGGGCGTAGGTCAGGCCACCGGCCTTGAGGTTTTCCAGGACCTGGGCGTAGTCGCTGGCGTTGACCACGATGGCCACGTCCTTGTGGTTCTTGGCCGCCGAACGGACCATGGTCGGGCCGCCGATGTCGATGTTCTCGATGGCGGTCGGCAGGTCGCAGCCGGGCTTGGCGATGGTCGCCTCGAAGGGGTACAGGTTGACGGCGACCAGGTCGATCGGCTTGATGCCGTGCTCGTTCATGATGGCGTCGTCGATGCCGCGCCGGCCGAGGATGCCGCCGTGGATCTTCGGATGCAGGGTCTTGACCCGGCCGTCCATCATTTCGGCGAAGCCGGTGTAGTCGGCCACTTCCACCGCGTTCACGCCGTTGTCCTTGAGCAGCTTGTAGGTACCGCCGGTGGACAGGATCTCGACGCCGAGCTGTTGCAGCTCACGGGCGAACTCGAGGATCCCGGTCTTGTCGGAGACGCTGATCAGGGCGCGGCGGATCGGCAGGCGGGTAGTCTGGTCGGTCATTTCGGATTCCATAACGCGGTGGATTCAGCAAAAAAGGCGCCTCTTTAGGGGAGCCGCCTTTTCTGATTGGGATTCTGGCTTTACAACAGGTCGTACTGCTTGAGCTTCTTGCGCAGGGTGCCACGGTTGAGCCCGAGCATCTCGCTGGCCTTGGTCTGGTTGCCCTTGACGTAGTTCATCACGCTTTCGAGCAGCGGCGCCTCGACTTCCGAGAGCACCAGGTTGTAGACGTCGGTGACGGTGGCGCCTTCCAGGTGGGCGAAATAGTTGTGCAGCGCCTTCTCCACGCTGTCGCGCAGGGTCTGGCCCTCCTCGCTCGGCGTGTTGAGGTGCTGCTTGAGATTGGCGTTGTCGCTCACGGGCGTTGTTCCACTCACTAAAGTCTCGGTCATCATCGTCATGCGGCCACCCCTTGTCCGTCCTCTGTCTCAAGGCTCTGTCGACGCTCGCGGAAAAACGCGCGAACGTTGGCGCACTGCGCTTGTGTGTCTTCCAAAGCGTTGAACCGGCCGCGAAACTCCTTGCCGCCAGGTCGTGTCGCCAGGTACCAGCCAACGTGCTTGCGGGCGATACGTACACCCATCACATCGCCATAGAAGGCATGCAGCGCGGCCAGGTGCTCCAGCAGAATGCGTTCCACTTCTTCCAGCCCCGGGGCTGGCAGATGCTCGCCCGTGCGCAGGTAATGCTCGATCTCGCGGAAGATCCACGGCCGCCCCTGGGCGGCACGGCCGATCAGCAGGCCGTCGGCACCGGTGGCGTCCAGCACCGCCCGGGCCTTTTCTGGCGAGGTAATGTCGCCGTTGGCGAAAACCGGGATCGACACCGCTTGCTTGATGGCAGCGATGGTGTCGTATTCGGCTTCGCCGGTATACAGGTCGGCGCGTGTGCGGCCATGCACCGCAAGCGCCTGGATGCCGGCCTGTTCGGCGATCTTCGCCACGTTCAGGCCGTTCTTGTTCGCCCGGTCCCAGCCGGTGCGGATCTTCAGGGTCACCGGGACCTCCACGGCGCCGACGACGGCATGGAGGATCTCGCTGACCAAGGCTTCATCTCTCAATAAAGCAGAGCCTGCGGCTTTGTTGCAGACTTTTTTCGCCGGGCAGCCCATGTTGATGTCGATGATCTGGGCGCCGGCTTCGACGTTGGCCCGGGCCGCGGCCGCCAGCATCTGCGCATCGCCACCGGCGATCTGTACCGAGCGTGGCTCGGGATCACCTTCGTGGATGCGGCGCAGGCGCGACTTGCGGCTGTTCCACAGGCTCATGTCGCTGGTCACCATCTCCGACACCACCATGCCCGCCCCCAGGCGTTGGCAGAGCGTGCGCAAAGGTTGGTCCGTGACCCCGGCCATGGGCGCGAGGATCAGGTTGTTTCGCAGTGTATAAGGGCCGATGCGTACCGCCGACATAGGTGTTCCCTGTTGTGGGGCCGAATCATTGGAGTCCGAAAAAGGGTTGGCATGATACCCGCTCTCGGTGACCGGATAAAGATGGATTTGGATAAAATCTGAACAGCTCGAGGCTTATAGCGAAAGCTGCAAGCTGCGCGCTTCAAGCGGCAAGAGAGCGGGGGCCGGAGCACCGTGCGCTTTCTCGCGAGGCCTGCAGCTCGTCGCTTATGAGGGCTGCAAGAGACCGTAAGCCGAGGCTTGGTGCGCTTTTTCTTGCAGCTTGCGGCTTATTCGGGGGAGCGGAAGCTGAGGCTGTAGTTCACCGCCTTGGGGCCGGGGTCGAGGATGTCGAGGGCGATGTGGATCGGGGTCTGGCTGGGCATCTCGCCGCGCCCGGCCAACTCGCCCGAGAGGTACTCGCTGGGCTTGAAGCGACGGCTGGCGATGAGCTGGCCGTTGAGGTCGGCGAAACGCAGCTCCAACAGCGGGAACGGCTGGGCGAAGGGCGCGCGGTTGTAGATGATCGCATCGACGATCAGCGCACCCTTGAAGTCCGGGTGGCTGCGCACCACCAGGTTGCTGCTCTTGATCCGCGAGATGTCCACGCGGGTCGGCACCTGGCAGCCGAGCAGCGGGCACAGTTGCTGGAACCAGGGGCGGTACTGGTCCTGGCGGGCCATCTCGTCGAAGTGGTACCAGACGTACTGGAACGCCAGCAGGCCAGCGGCCAGCAGGGTCAGCACGCCCCACAGCAGGCGCTTGGCCCAGTTGGGGCGGGGCTTGTGCCAGTCGAGCTGCAACGGGTCGTCGACCACGTGTACCAACGGCTCCTTGCGCGTCGGGCGCTCGGGCCGGGCGGCCAGCCCCGGCTCCAGCCGTTCGTCGGGCAGGTGGCGGGCATCGTCATCGTCGTCGTGCGCCGACAGATGGAGGCCACGTTCCTCGTCGTCCAGTGCCGAAAGCCCCATTTGCGGGACTTCGTCGTCGGTCGACAGGCGTTCGTCCCGCGGGTCGGAAAGCGGGGCGAAGGTGTGGGGCTCTTCGTCGTCCAGGTCCAGGTTGCTGCCCAGGGTCGGCTCGGTGCGATCGCCCGGTGCTGGCTCCAGGTCGAGGTCTTCCTGTTCGACCAGTACGGGGGCGGGCTCGTCGACAGGGTGCAGCTCGGGCTGCTCGTCGGTCGCGGTGCCGAAGGGGGCGTCGCTGTGCGCTTCGTCGTCGGGGGCGTCGCGGCGGGCCTGCAAGGCCTCGGCGCGTGGGGCCTCCTGGCGTTCGGCTGGGGTATCGCGTTGTTCGAGGCGGGCCAGCTCCTGGTCCAGGTCGAGGTCATCCAGCGCCTGCGCCGTGAGGGTCCAGTCCTCCTGGTCCACGACCGGGCGCTGGCTGGCCGGCTGTGCCGCCGGCTCAGGTGTTGGCTCTGGCGCTGCGGCCGGGGCCGGAGCCGCTTGCGCGCCTGCGGCGCGGTTCTGCTCCAACAGTTGCTTGGCGGCATTGAACACCTGCAGGCAGTGGCCGCAGCGCACCACGCCACGGGCCACGCTCAACTGGTGGTGAGTGACGCGAAAGCTGGTCTGGCAATGCGGGCACTGGGTGACGAAACTGTCGGTCATGCGGCGATCCGGAGGGCTGGTGCAGGGATTTATTCTAGGCCTGCCGGGCGGCGGCGACCACTGATGCGCACCCAGCCGTCGCGCTCGACGATCGGGTCGAGCTCGAAGTCGGCGGCATAGGCGGCGGCCACTTCCTCACCTTGTTCGGCGAGGATGCCGGAGAGCGCCAGCAGGCCACCGGGGCGGACCAGGCCGGACAACTGCGGGGCCAGCGAAACCAGAGGGCCGGCGAGGATGTTGGCGACCAGCACGTCGGCCTGCAGGGCCGGCATCTGTTCTGGCAGGTACAGGGCCAGCCGCTGGTCGGCGATGCCATTGCGCCCGGCGTTGTCACGCGAGGCCTCCAGGGCTTGCACGTCGATGTCGGTGCCCACTGCCTCGCGGGCGCCCAGCAGCAGGGCGGCGATGGCCAGGATGCCCGAGCCGCAACCGAAGTCCAGCACCTGGGTGCCTTCGAGCTGCTGGCCGTCGAGCCACTCCAGGCACAGGGCGGTGGTCGGGTGGGTGCCGGTGCCGAAGGCCAGGCCCGGGTCCAGGAGCAGGTTCACCGCGTCCTTTTCCGGGGCCTCGTGCCAGCTCGGGACGATCCACAGGCGGCGGCCGAAGCGCATGGGCTGGAAGTTGTCCATCCAGCTGCGTTCCCAGTCCTGGTCCTCGATCACCTCGGCGTGGTGCTCCGGCAGCTCGACGCCGGTCAGCAGGCGCAGGTGGGCGAACACCTGCTCAGGCTCGGCATCGGCCTCGAACAGGGCCAGCAGATGGGTGTGCGACCACAGCGGGGTGGTGTTGAGGTCCGGTTCGAAAATGGGCTGGTCCTCGGCGTCCATGAAGGTCACCGAGACGGCACCGACTTCGAGCAGGGCGTCTTCGTAGGTTTCGGCTTGTTCCGGGCTGATGGCCAGGCGTACTTGCAGCCAGGGCATGGCGGGCACCTTTGGTAAATCGACAGGGGCAGCCCAGGGCTGCGCGAAGCCTGGCAGTTTACTTGAGTGCGTGGGGTTTGTGCAGGACGGTTTGGCCGGGCGCGGGCAATGGGCCGCGCCGTGGCCGGGAGGGCAGCGCCTGGTCAGGGGTGCCGGTGCATCCCGCGCTCGATGTCGTCGATCAGTGCCTTGGCGAAGCCGCTGAGAATCCGCGCGGCGCTGCCGGCGATCAGGTCGCCTTCCATCTCCGCCTCGGTGGACAGGTGGCGGATGCAACCCAGCAGCACCGACAGCTCGCAGAGGGCATGTTCGAGAGAGACGCCGGGTTGGATACGGAACAGCTCCATGAAGGTTTCGCGGCTGGCGGTCGAGCAGGCTTTCGGGGCTGGGGCATCGTTGAGGGGGATGGGCAAGATGGGGCGGGTCGGGGACGGTCTTCTTCATGATGGATCTCCAGTGCGTGGCAGGAGCGACCACCTGGATCTTTCTCACGGACAAAGGTGGCAGCCGTACGCGGGGTGAGAAAACCGGTGCACTGGAAACCCGGCCAGACCGAAGTCTGCCCGCGCATGGCTGCCATGAAGCGATGCCGTAGCAGTGCAGGTCGGGTTTCTCACACCCGGTCGCCAAATGTGACGACCCGGTGAAGTTATCCCCATGGTATTGCCCTAACAATGCGGCGGTTTCCGGCAGTTGCGTAGGATAGTTCGCCAGACATGGTGGGCTGAAGTGTTTGGTTCCAAGTTCGGAAATGTCTGACAAGGTTGAGATTGCTGGGGCCGCTTCGCGACCCATTCGCAGGCAAGCCCGCTCCCACACAGGCTGTGTTGCCCATTCGGTCCCTGCTCTCTGCGCGACAGCGCAGCCCGATGGGCTGGGTAATCTCCCCACAGGCACAGCGCCGCTCTCACGGGCAGCGGTGAACCTGTGGGAGCGGGCTTGCCCGCGAATGGGCCGCGCAGCGGCCCCCTGCACACTCAGTGCTTGCGCAGGAACGCCAGCACCTGTTGGTTCACCTGCTCCGCCGCTTCCATCTGCACCATGTGCCCCACCCCCGGGATCACCACGACCTCCGCCTCCAGCCCCTCGGCATGGCTGGCCGGGATGATCGCGTCCTCGCTGCCCCAGACCACCAGCACCGGCAACTGGCCCAGCACGCCGCGCAGGTCGTGGCGCTGGCGGTCGCCGTCGGCGATGGCCGCCGCCAACTGGCGCAGGGCCGTGTCGACGCCCTCCAGGCGCTTGAACTTGAGCATGTCCTCGAGCATTTGCCGGGTCACCAGCCCCGGGTCGGCGAACAGTTGGCTCATCTGCGGCTTGAGCGCGTTGCGGTTGCCGGCCTCGACGAAGCCTTGCAGGTACCGGCCGTTGATCGCCTGGCCAAGCCCCGCGCTGGCGATCAGGCCCAGGCTGGCCACCCGCTGCGGCGCCAGGCGCGCGACGTTCAGGCTCACCGCACCGCCCATGGAGTGGCCGACCAGATGGGCGCGGGGGATGTCCAGGTGATCGAGCAGGGCCAGCACGGTTTCGCTCAGTTCATCCAGGTCGCCCCGTTGCAGGGCCTTGGCCGATTCGCCATGGCCAGGCAGATCGAGGGCGATGACCCGGCGCTCGGCAGCCAGGGCCGGGTGGTTGAACAGCCAGTTGTCGAGGTCGCCACCGAACCCGTGCACCAACACCAGCGGCGTGCCGCCTTCGCCCAGCTCGAACCAGCGCAGCAGGCGGCCACCGACCTCGGCCTTCTGCGGGGCCGGCCCCTGGGCCTGCTCGCCGCCCTCGGCGACGAACTCGGCCTGGAAGCGTTGCACCACGGCGTCGATCTCGGACTCCTGGGCCTCTCCCTCCACCACCACGGCGAGCAGGGCGCCCACCGGCAGGGTCTCGTCGGGCTTGGCCACCTGGCGGCGCAGCACGCCGCTGAACGGGGCTTCGACGCTGCTGCTGATCTTGTCGGTCTCGACGTCCAGCACTTCGTCGCCCTTGTTGATTTCATCGCCTTCCTGCTTGAGCCAGGTGTCGACCCGGCCCTCGGTCATCGACAGGCCCCACTTGGGCATGGTCAGCGTATGGATCTGGCTCATGCGGCACTCCTCGCGGCTTCGATCACCTTGCGTACGGCGGCCTCGATCTTCGCCGCGTCAGGGATGTACAGGTCTTCCAGGGCATCGGAGAAGGGCACCGGGGTATGCGGTGCGGTGACCATCTCGATCGGCCCCTTGAGGGCGCCGAAGGCCTTCTGCGCCACCAGCGCGCTGATGTCGGTGGCCATGGAGCAGCGCGGGTTGGCTTCGTCGATCACCACCAGGCGGCCGGTCTTCTCCACGCTTTCGAGGATGCTGTCTTCATCCAGCGGGCTGGTGGTGCGCAGGTCCAGCACTTCGCAGTCGATGCCCTGGCGGGCCAGGTTATTGGCCGCCTCCAGCGCCACGTGGACCATCCGCCCGTAGGTCACCAGGGTCACGTCGTCGCCATCGCGCAGGAAGTTGGCTTCGCCGAAGGGCACGCTGTAGACCTCTTCCGGGACCTCGCCTTGCATGCCGTAGAGCAGCTTGTGCTCGCAGAAGATCACCGGGTCGTTGTCGCGGATCGCCTGGATCAGCAGCCCCTTGGCGTCGTATGGCGAGGAGGGGCAGACCACCTTCAGGCCTGGGATGTGCGTCCACAGCGAGGTGAGCATCTGCGAGTGCTGGGCCGCCGCGCGCAGGCCGGCGCCGTACATGGTGCGCAGCACCAGCGGGGTCACGGCCTTGCCGCCGAACATGTAGCGGAACTTGGCTGCTTGATTGAGGATCTGGTCCAGGCAGCAACCGGCGAAGTCGACGAACATCAGTTCGCACACCGGGCGCAGGCCCTGGGTCGCGGCGCCGACGGCGGCCCCCACGTAGCCGATCTCCGACAGCGGCGCATCCAGTACCCGGCCGGGGAACTGGTGGTACAGCCCCTTGGTCACGCCCAGCACGCCGCCCCAGGCATCGTCCTCGCCTGGCGCACCGGCGCCGCCGGCCACGTCCTCGCCAATGATGAATACCGTGCTGTCACGGCGCATTTCCTGGGCCAGCGCCTCGTTGATGGCCTGCTGGTAGCTGATCTTTCTTGCCATGGTGGTTCTCCTGCTTGTTCTTGTCGGGCGGGCTCAGGGGTAGGCGACGTAGACGTCGCTGAGCAGGTCGGCGGGCTGCGGCTTGGGGTCGGACTTGGCGCGGCGCACGGCGTCGTCGATCAGGGCCTCGATGCGGGCGTCGATGGCATCGAGCTGGCCGAGGGTCAGCAGGCCGGCGTGGGTGGTCTTGTGGCGAAACTGCAGCAGGCAGTCGCGGCTTTCGCGCAGGTTCTTCACCTCGTCCGGGGCCCGGTAGGTCTGGGCGTCGCCTTCGAAGTGGCCGTAGTAGCGGCTGAGCTTGACCTCGATCAGCGACGGCCCTTGCCCGGCGCGGGCGCGCTCGATGGCGGCGCCGGCGGCCTCGTGCACGGCGAAGAAGTCGAAGCCGTCGATGGTCACGCCAGGCATGCCGAAGCCGGCGGCGCGGTCGGCGATGTGATCGCACGCCACCGACCAGGTCGAGGCCGTGGCCTCGGCGTAGCCGTTGTTCTCGGCGACGAAGATGCACGGCAGGTTCATGATCGAGGCCAGGTTCATCGCCTCGAACACCGCGCCTTCGTTGGAGGCCCCGTCGCCGAAGAAGGCCACCGACACATCGTCGCGGCCCTTGATCTTGGCGGCCAGGGCGGCGCCGGCCACCAAGGGGGCGCCAGCGCCGACGATGCCGTTGGCACCGAGCATGCCCTTCTCCAGGTCGGCGATGTGCATGGAGCCACCCTTGCCGCCGCACACGCCGGTTTTCTTGCCGTAGATCTCGGCCATCATGCCGTACACGTCGACGCCCTTGGCGATGCAGTGGCCGTGGCCGCGGTGGGTCGAGGCAATGCAGTCGCTGTCGCGCAGGTGGGCCATGACCCCGGCGGCGGAGGCTTCCTCGCCGGCATACAGGTGGACGAAGCCGGGGATCTCGCCGGTGGCGAACTCGACGTGCAGGCGTTCTTCGAAGGTGCGGATGGTGCGCATCACTTCATAGGCATGCAGCAACTGCTCGGAACTGAGGTGAGTGGACATCTTGTTGTTCTCCAGGGTTGTCTCAACATGGGGGTGCAGCGGGGCGCCGGTGGTCGCGGGGGACGACCAGCAGGTGATGACGGGCGGCATGGGCCAGCACGGCCTCGACATCCACGGTCAGGGGGCCGTGAGGGTCGAGGGTGATGGTCGGGGTGTCGTGCTCGGCGAACTCGATCTCCCGTTCGCCGTCCAGAGCCAAGGTGCCGCTGGCCAGGGCCAGGGGGTAGGCCACGCCGGCTTCGAGCGGGCCCGAGGCGCTGATGCCGCAGCCCTGCAGCAGGCCGGGGGCCAGCGGGGCGAGCAGGGCCTGTGCGCTGTCGGCCTCGAGACGCACCCAGGCACCGTGCGGGTCGTGGCGCGACACCGGGCACCACAGCCCGCACAGGGCCGACAGGCCGATGGCATGGGGTTCGGCGAAACAGGCGAAGACTTCGGCCAGGTCTTCGCTGCGGCTGAGGGCGCGGGCACCGATGAAGCGCTGGGGCGACACGGCGACCTCCACCAGCGCCCACTCGCACAGGCCCTGTTCGGGCACGCGCACCAGCAGCCGCTTGTTGCGGCGCAGGCCGATGCCGGCGGGGATCTGGCCGCTGGCCTGCAGGCCGCCGGCCAGGCCCGCGCTGGTGGCCTCGCGCAGTTCGGGAAAGGCGTTGTTGGTGCCGGTGGACAAGGTCAGCAAGGGCACGTCGCCAGCCTCGGCAGCCACGGCCTTGTGGGTCCCGTCGCCACCGAGCACGGCGATCATCGCCACGCCGCGCTCGACCATCTGGCGGGTGGCCAGGCGGGTGTCGGCGACGGTCTGGGTCAGTGGCAGGTCGAGGACTTCCAGGGTGGGCCAGTGCTGGTCACGGGCCAGCGGGCCGAGGCTGGCCTTGAGCACGGCGGCGGCGATACCGGTCATGTCGGTGGGCAGCAGCACCCGGGCGATGCCGGTGGCGCCGAAGGCCGCGAGCAGGCGCTGGATGGCCGAGGCCTTGTCGGTACTGGAGTACAGCCCGGCATTGGCGGTCAGGCGACGCAGGTCGCGACCGGACGCCGGGTTGGCGATGATGCCGATGGTCGGGGCGGGTTGCGGCATGGCGCACCTCGTTTTCTTGTTTGCCAGGGCTTGAGCAAGCGCGGTGCCAGGTTTGCCTGGGCTGCCTGTAAGGCGCGTGGCAGAGCGATCCGGCAGGGTTGCAGGCGAAGCCTGGGCGGTGCCAGGCGAGACGCCGGGTGCCAGCCGGGCGGGGGCGCCGGCGAGACACTGAGACGCTGCGTCTCAAGCGCACCGGTGATCACGCGGCGCTTGTCGGACAATCCGTGGAGGCGCTTAATGGCCGCACAACGACAAGAACACGAGAACCGGAGGGCCCCAATGCTTGCCGCGAACTCCCGAGCCCATGTCGATTGCGTCAGCCGGGTGCTGAAGAACGCCGATCGCCTGCCCCAGGCCCCGGTGCCGACGCTGATCCTCGACTCGTGGCGCCGCTCCATGGAGTTGTACCGCCTCGACCCGGGCTCCTTGCAGGGCCCGCGCATCCTTTCCCAGACACTGCTCAACGAATGCCGCGAACGCGCCGAGCTGTTCCTGCGCATCGCCAGCGATGCGGTGGCGCGGTTGCATGAGCGGGTGCGCGGCGCCGACTATTGCGTGCTGCTCACCGACGCTCTGGGGCGCACCATCGACTATCGGGTGGAGTCGGCGATCCGCAACGACTGCCGCAAGGCCGGGCTGTACCTGGGCACCTGCTGGTCGGAGGGCGAGGAGGGTACCTGCGGGGTGGCGGCGGTGCTGACCAGCAAGGCCCCGGTCACGGTGCACAAGCGCGACCATTTTCGCGCCGCCTTCATCGGCTTGACCTGCACCGCGGCGCCGGTGTTCGACCCCCATGGCGAACTGCTCGGGGTGGTGGATGTTTCCGCCCTGCAGTCGCCCGACGACCGGCGCAGCCAGCACCTGATCCGCCAGTTGGTGGAGCAGACCGCACGGGAGATCGAGAACGCCTTCTTCATGCACAGCGCCCAGGGCCATTGGGTGATGCGCGCCCATGGCACGCCGGGCTACGTGGAGAGCCAGCCGGACTACCTGCTGGCCTGGGATGCCGACGGCCGCCTGCAGGCGATCAACAGCCTGGCCCGCCAGCGCCTGCTGGCGCAGCATGGCCGCTTGCCCGCGCATATCGGCGAGGTGTTCGACCTCGACCAACTGCGCCGCGCCAGCGATGCCTCGGCACAACGCCTGCCAGGTTGGGGCGGCCTCTATGGGCGGGTCAGCGCACCGCAACGGCGTAGCCGGGCAGTGCCGCCGCGCCAGGCCCAGGATGCGCGCATCGAACAGCACCTGCGCCTGGCCACGCGGGTGAAGGATTGCAACCTGGCGGTGCTGGTACTGGGCGAGACCGGCGCCGGCAAGGAGGTCTTCGCCCGCCAGTTGCACCAGCAGAGCCAGCGCCGCGACGGGCCGTTCGTCACCCTGAACTGCGCGGCGATACCCGAGAGCCTGATCGAGAGCGAACTGTTCGGCTACGTGGCCGGTGCGTTCACCGGTGCGTCGAGCAAGGGCATGCAGGGGCTGCTGCAACAGGCCGATGGCGGCACCTTGTTCCTCGATGAAATCGGCGACATGCCGCTTAACTTGCAGACCCGCCTGCTGCGGGTGCTGGCCGAGGGCGAGGTAGCGCCGTTGGGGGCGGCGCGCCGTGAGCGGGTGGATATCCAGGTGATCTGCGCGACCCACCGCGACCTGGCGGCGATGGTGGCCGAAGGGCGCTTTCGCGAGGACTTGTATTTCCGCCTGGCCAACGCACGTTTCGAATTACCGCCGCTGCGCGAGCGGGAGGACCGACTGGGGCTGATCCACCGGTTGCTGGCGGAGGAGGCCGAGGCGTGCGGCGTCGAGGTGGTGCTGGCCGATGCGGCGCTGGAGGCGCTGTTGACCTATCGCTGGCCGGGCAACCTGCGGCAGTTGCGGCAAGTGCTGCGCTATGCCTGCGCGGTGTGCGAGGGCGGCCAGGTAGGGCTGGAGGATCTGCCCGAGGAGGTGCGTAGTGGGTACGCGCCCTCCACTGAAGCGGCAATCTCCAGCCCAGCACGCCAAGCCTTGCTCGATGCCCTGATTCGCCATCGCTGGAAGCCGGCGGAGGCGGCACGGGCCCTGGGAATCTCGCGGGCGACCCTGTATCGACGGGTCCACGAGCACCGGATCGAGATGCCCCGGATGAAGGGTTAGGGGGCCGCCTGGTTTTTCTTGTCGCTTGCCGCTAAAAAAGAACCCCGGCACCAGGCCGGGGTTCTGTCACCTCACACGCACGATCACTCCTGGTTGGCCAGTTTGTGCTCGAGGTAGTGGATGTTGACGCCACCTTTGCAGAAACCTTCATCGCGCACCAGGTCACGGTGCAGCGGGATGTTGGTCTTGATGCCGTCGACCACGATCTCGTCCAGGGCATTGCGCATGCGCGCCATGGCTTCGTCGCGGTCCTTGCCGTAGGTGATCAGCTTGCCGATCAGCGAGTCGTAGTTCGGCGGGACCGAGTAACCGCTGTACAGGTGCGAGTCGACACGCACGCCATTGCCGCCCGGAGCATGGAAGTGCTTGACGGTACCTGGGCTCGGGATGAACTTCTTCGGGTCCTCGGCGTTGATCCGGCACTCCAGCGAGTGGCCACGGATGACCACGTCTTCCTGGCGGATCGACAGCTTGTTGCCAGCGGCGATGCTGAGCATCTCCTTGACGATGTCGATACCGGTGACCATCTCCGAGACCGGGTGCTCGACCTGAACGCGGGTGTTCATCTCGATGAAGTAGAAACGACCGTTCTCGTACAGGAACTCGAAGGTACCGGCACCGCGGTAGCCGATCTCGATGCACGCCTGCACGCAGCGGGCGAACACTTCCTGGCGGGCGTCCTCGTCGATACCCGGGGCCGGGGCTTCTTCCAGCACCTTCTGGTGACGGCGCTGCAGGGAGCAGTCACGGTCGCCCAGGTGGATGGCGTTGCCCTGGCCGTCGGAAAGCACCTGGACTTCCACGTGGCGTGGGTTGGTCAGGAACTTCTCCAGGTAGACCATCGGGTTGCCGAAGGCGGCACCGGCTTCGTTGCGAGTCAGCTTGGCCGCGGCGATCAGGTCTTCTTCCTTGTGCACCACGCGCATGCCGCGACCACCACCGCCACCGGCGGCCTTGATGATCACCGGGTAGCCTACCTCGCGGGCGATCGCCAGCGCGGTTTCCTCGTCTTCCGGCAGCGGGCCGTCGGAGCCCGGCACGGTCGGCACGCCGGCCTTGATCATCGCGTCCTTGGCCGAGACCTTGTCGCCCATCAGGCGGATGGTGTCGGCTTTCGGGCCGATGAAGGCGAAGCCGGATTTCTCCACCTGTTCGGCGAAGTCGGCGTTCTCGGCGAGGAAGCCGTAGCCTGGGTGGATGGCGGTGGCGCCCGTCACTTCGGCAGCGGCGATGATCGCCGGGATGTGCAGGTAGGATTCGCGGGACGACGCCGGGCCGATGCACACGGACTCGTCAGCCAGGCCCAGGTGCATCAGCTCGCGGTCGGCCGTGGAGTGTACGGCGACGGTCTTGATACCCAGTTCCTTGCAGGCACGCAGGATACGCAGGGCAATTTCGCCGCGGTTGGCGATCAGAACTTTTTCCAACATCGCAGGCTCTCCGCGGTTCAAACGATGGTGAACAGCGGCTGGTCGAACTCAACCGGCTGACCGTCTTCCACCAGGATGGCGTCGATGACACCGCCGACATCGGCTTCGATGTGGTTCATCATCTTCATGGCTTCGACGATGCACAGGGTATCGCCTTTCTTCACGGTCTGACCGACTTCGGCGAAGTTGGCCGAGGTCGGCGAAGGCTTGCGGTAGAAGGTGCCGACCATCGGCGAGCGAACCACGGTGCCTTTGAGGGCCGGTGCGGCGGCAGCGGCTTCGGCGACCGGCGCGGCGGCAACCGGGGCTACGGCAGCGGCCACGGGCGCGGCGACCGGCGCCGGGGCGGCGAAGAACTGCTGGCCGGCCGGGGTCTTGCTGTGACGGCTGATGCGAACGGACTCTTCGCCTTCCTTGATCTCCAGTTCGTCGATGCCAGACTCTTCCAGCAGTTCGATCAGCTTCTTGACTTTACGGATATCCATTAATCATCAACTCCCAAGGTTCGGTCGGGGACGTAATTGAAAACGTGTCGAAAACGTTTTTCCAAACCCCGGCCCGAAGGGGCCGAGGCCTTGTGTCATCAGGGCTGTGCGTTGGCAGCCAGGTATTCCAGCGCAGACTCCAGGGCCAACCGGTAGCCGGTGGCGCCCAGGCCGCAGATCACCCCTACGGCGACATCGGAGAAGTAGGAGTGATGACGGAACGGTTCGCGTTTGTGCACGTTCGAGAGGTGCACTTCGATGAATGGGATGCTCACCGCGAGCAATGCGTCACGTAATGCGACGCTGGTGTGGGTGAACGCCGCCGGATTGATCAGGATGAAGTCCACGCCTTCGTTGCGGGCGGCGTGGATGCGGTCGATCAGTTCGTACTCGGCATTGCTCTGCAGGTATTGCAGGTGGTGACCGGCGGCGCGGGCACGCTGCTCCAGGTCCTGGTTGATCTGGGCCAGGGTCACGGCGCCGTAGTGGCCCGGTTCGCGGGTACCGAGCAGGTTGAGGTTGGGGCCGTGCAGCACCAGTAGGGTCGCCATCTGCGGATTCCTTGATTTTGTAGGGCAATACGACATAGCGCGGCGACTATGCCGCAAGAGCAGAGGAGTGTCCAGTTCCCGGCAATACGCAGCACGATGTCCGAGGTTCGCGCAAAGTATGTGACCAGATGATTAAATCTGGTCACCGCTGCAATGAAAAATCCCGCCTCGCGGGAAGTTATAGACCCAGATCGCTGCGCACGCGCACCAGATGATTGGCAAATTCCGTGGCATTTATCTCGCCAATGACCCGATCAGCGGTCATTTCGCTGCCGTTCGCTGCAAAGAACAACAGGGCCGGTGGGCCGAACAGCTGGTAGCGGTCGAGCAGGGCGCGTTGCTGGGCGTTGCTCTCGGTGATATCGAAGCGCAGCAGCTTGAAGGCGCCCAGTTGCGCCTGGACCTGCGGGGCATTGAGCACTTCGTGCTCGATCACCTTGCAACTGATGCACCAGTCGGCGTACCAGTCCAGCAGCACCGGCTGGCCGGCGGCCTTGGCCTCGGCCAGGGCGGCATCCAGCGCCGCGGGCGTGCTGAGGGTCTGCCAGGCACTGGCCGTGCTGGCGGCCGGGTTACCGGCGCTGCTCGCGGGCGTGGGGGGTGGCAGCGGGCGCAGTGGGTCGCCGCGACCGCTCAAGGCGCCGTACCAGCAGGCCAGGGCATAGACCAGCAGGGCCAGGCCGAGCAATTGCGCCAGGCGCTGGCGGGGCGTCTTGACCACGAATTCCAGGGCGCCGAGGAACAGCGCCACCCCGGCGGCCAGCAGGCCGACCAGCAGCAGTGTCACGGGGCCAGGCAGCACGCGGCTGAGCAGGCCGATGGCCAGGCCCAGCAGGAGCACGCCGATGGCGTTCTTGACCGTGTTCAACCAGGGGCCGCTCTTGGGCAGCCAGGCCGCGCCACCGGTGGCCACCAGCAGCAGGGGGGCGCCCATGCCCAGGCCGAGGGCGAACAGTTTCAATGCCCCGCCCAGGGCATCGCCGCTGGCGCTGATGTACAGCAAGGCGCCGGCCAGCGGCGCCGATACGCAGGGCGATACCAGCAGGCTGGAGAGCACGCCGAGCACCGCGGCGCCCAGCAGCGAGCCGCCCCGGGTGCGGTTGGCGAGGCTGTTCAGGCGATTGCCCAGGGCCTGGGGCAGCTTCAGCTCGAACAGGCCGAACATGGCCAGGGCGAACAGCACGAAGAACAGCGCGAAGGGCACCAGCACCCAGGCCGACTGCAGGCGTGCCTGCAGGTTGAGACTGGCGCCGAATACGCCCATCAGCGCGCCGAGCACGGCGAAGCTGGCGGCCATCGGCAGCACGTAGGCCAGCGACAGGGACAGGCCGCGCCAGCCACCGACCTGGCCGCGCAGCACCACCCCAGAGAGGATCGGCAGCATGGGCAGCACGCAGGGGGTGAAGGTCAGGCCGACACCGGCGAGGAAGAACAGCAGCAGCGACTGCCAGCTCCAGCCCTTCTCGTCGCCGAGGGGAAGCGCGCCGGGCTTGCCGCCTTCGCCGCCGATGCTCAGCCGTTCGGTTTCCGGGGGGTAGCACAGGCCCTTGTCGGCGCAGCCCTGGTAGCCCACCAGCAGGGTGAAGGCGCGCAGGTCCGAGGCGTTGCGCGGCAGTTCGATGTCGAGCACGCCGTGGTACACCTCGACGTCGCCGAAGAACTCGTCGTGCTTGGCTTCGCCGTTGGGGATCCGCGGTGCGCCGAGGACGATGTCGGTGGGTTCGGTATGGAACTGGAAGCGGTGGCGGTAGAGGTAGTAGCCGTCGGCGACGACGAAGCGCAGCTTGATGGTCTGGGCATCGGCATGCACCAGGCTGAGCTTGAAGGCTTCGTGGACGGGCAGGAAGTCGGCGTTGTTGGACGACGAGGCGGCCCCGAGGGTGGCGCTGGGGCGGTTGTCGAGCAGGCCGCTGGCGAAGGCGGGGCTGGCCAGCAGCAGGAACAGCAGGAAAAACAGGCGGCGCATGGCGGACTCGCGAGGTGGAACCTGGGCGCATGATAGCGGAGTTGCCTGGGGTTGGGGGCGAAGCTGCAAGCTCCAAACCGCAAGCTGCAAGCTGATCGGCGCCGCTTGTCATGGCTGTGCTCGGTTCAAATGGGCGCCGCCTGCTTTTTCTTGCAGCTTGTAGCTTGCCGCTTTTTCTTGCCGCGCCTCAGAGGCGAAACGCCCGCACCGCCGTATTCAGCTCGCCACCCAGCTTGAGCAGTTGCTCCCCTTGCTCGCGTCCTTCGCCGATACGTTGCAGGTTGTCTTCGCCCAGTGCGTGGATCCGCTCGCTGTGATCGCGGATCTCGCTCACCGCGCCGCTCTGCTGTGCGGTCACGTCGGCGATGCGCACTGCGGTATCGGCAATGGTGCGAATGGCGCTGACGATCTCGTCCAGCGCACCATCGGCGGCCTGGGCCTGGCTGGCGGTGGTCTCGGCGTGTTCCAGCTGGGCGCGCATACCCTCCACCGACTCGCGGGCAGCCTGCTGCAGGCGGTCGATCAGCGCCTGGATCTCGCTTGTGGCACCTGTGGTGCGCTGGGCCAGCGAGCGCACCTCATCGGCGACCACGGCGAAACCTCGGCCCATCTCGCCGGCTCGCGCCGCCTCGATCGCGGCATTGAGGGCCAGCAGGTTGGTCTGCTCGGCGATGGCGCGGATCACCGTCAGTACACCGCCGATCGTGGCCGACTCCTCGGCCAGTTGCTCGATCATCTGCGCATTGCCCTGGACCTCATCCACCAGCGCGCGCAAGCCGGACAGGCTCTGGCCGATCACCGCCTGGCCCTGTTCCACCGCGCGGCCGGCGTCGCGGCTGGCGTCGGCGGCCGAGCTGGCATCGCCGGCGACTTGCTGGATGGTCGCCTCCAGCTCGCCCAGGGCATCGCGGATCTGCGCAGTGTCGCCGGCCTGGCGCTCGGCGCCGTGGTGCAGGGCGGTGCTCATGCCGGCCAGGGCGTGGCTGCTGCCGGCCACCTGCTCGGCGTTGTGGCGAAGGGTGCCGACCAGCTCCACCAGGTACTGGCGCAGGCGGTTGAGCGACGCCTGGATGTCGTGCAGCTCGCGGTTGGTACGGCCCAGGGCGATGGCCTCGGCGAAGTCGCCCTCGGCCCAGCGCGACAGCGCCGGGGCCAGGCCGGTCAGGGTACGGGCCAGGCGGCGCTGGAGGGTATCGACGAGCAGGGCGATCAGCAGGATCAGGCCGATCATCAGGCCCTGGATCAGGCGCACTTCGCTGGCGATCGTCGCGTGCTGGCCGCGCACCTGCGGCTCCAGGCCGGCGATGGCCTGTTGCACGGCGCCCAGGCGCTCGCCAGTGCTGGCGGCCAGGGCGGCGCGGCGCTCGATCTGCTCGCGGGTGCGCTGCAGTTCGGCAGGGTAGCGGCCCAGCAGGCTGTGCAGCTCCCGTTTGAGGCCCACCGCGACATCCTCGCGTTGATCGCTGGCTTGGGTCTCCAGGCCCATCAGGGCGGCGAAGTCGTCGGCGTTGGACTCGGCGGCGCGGGTCACGCCCAGCAAGGGCAGGCTGTCGATCACCTGGGCCTGGGCGCGGATCGCTTGCAGTTCGCGTTCGACTTCGTCGGCAAGCTCGGCGCGGCCACTGCTGACCAGCTTGTCCCGGGCCAGGGACAGGCGCCCCAGGTGCAGGCTGGCGTCGAACAGTGGCACGAGGTAGCGCTCGGCCTCGGGGTTGGCGCTGTCGCGCGCGTAAGTGGCCAATTGCTCGAAGTTGGCGCCAAGTTCACGCTCGGCCTGCAGCAGCAGGGCCTGGGGATCGCCGGCCAGCTTGCCGGCGGCGAGCAGCTCGTTGGCGGTGAACGCTTGCAGGTGGTCCAGGCTGGGGCGCAACTGGTCGGCCAGCGCTTCGGGCCAGTCGGCCAGGGCTGCCTGCAACTGCGTGTTGGCCGCCATGGCTGCGGCGTGGCGCAGGGCGTCGCCGCTGCCCAGGTAGGCCTGGATGTTGCTCGCCGCATCGTTCTGGAACTGCTGCGACAGGCCCAGGTAGCGCTCCATCAATTGGTAGGGACGCTCCAGGGCGCGTTGCGACCACCACAGGGTCGCAGCCAGGGCGATACAGACGGTCACCAGCAGCAGGGTGTTGAAATTGGTCAGCCACTTCAGGCGCATAGCCGAGAACTTCCAGCGGGGATGGAGAGGTAGGTGCCTGAAGTTATTGCGGTTTTGTGACGAGGTGATGACGGAGGCGGATAAAAGTGGCGTTTTGCCTTTATTCGCTATTGCTGTTCACGGGCACGCCCGATGGCCCGGCTATTTGGGGGCCTGGGTCATTGGTCGCTTATGCATACGCCGGTGTCTGCTTTATAGTGCTGCCACGCGGGCTTGCGGTGGCACCCTGGCCGAGGCTGGAGGTCCAAGCCCCTGAACGTCGTGACTGATTAAGGATATAGCCATGCTGGACTGGAAAAACCGCGAGGCCAAGGCCGAGCCCCGCGAGCGGGTCGATGCCCGTGGCGCTGCTACCCGTAGTTACCTTGGCGGCCTGTGGAGCCGTGCCCTGGGCACCCTGATCGGCCTGTACCTGCTGGTGTGCATCGGCCTGAGCTGGTACTGGAGCCAGGAGCCGGACCTGTTCCCGGTGCAGCAGAACGCCCAGGCCGCGGCCGAGCGCAGCAACCAGCAGATGGTGGTTGGCTATACCACCATCGAGACCCTCAAGACCGTGGCCGGCACCTTGCTGGACAAGCCGGGCGGCTATATCTCCAACGACCGCTTCCCGCCTGGGCTGTGGATGGACAATATGCCCAGCTGGGAATACGGCGTGCTGGTCCAGGTGCGCGACCTGGCCCGCGCTCTGCGCAAGGACTTCGCCCGCTCCCAGTCGCAATCCACCGAGGATGCCGACCTGGCCAAGGCCGAGCCGCGCTTCAACTTCGACAACAAGAGCTGGATCCTGCCGTCCAGCGAGTCGGAGTTCGAGGAGGGCCTCAAGTCGCTGACCCGCTACCAGTCCCGCCTGGCCGCCGGCGACCAGGGCGCGATCTTCTATACCCGCGCCGACAACCTGAACAACTGGCTGGGCGACGTGGCCACGCGCCTGGGTTCGCTGTCCCAGCGCCTGTCGGCCAGCGTTGGCCGGGTCAAGCTCAACAGCACCCTGAAGACCGAGTCGGTGGTCGCAGGCCAGGCGCCGCAGGTCGACGAAGAGCTGGTGGAAACGCCCTGGCTGCAGATCGACAACGTGTTCTACGAGGCCCGTGGCCAGGCCTGGGCGCTGTCCCACCTGCTGCGCGCCATCGAGGTGGACTTCGCCGATGTGCTGGCGAAGAAGAACGCCACCGTCAGCGTACGCCAGATCATCCGTGAGCTGGAGGCCTCCCAGGAGGCACTGTGGAGCCCGATGGTGCTCAACGGCAGCGGCTTCGGCATGTGGGCCAACCACTCGCTGGTGATGGCCAACTACATTTCCCGGGCCAACGCCGCGGTCATCGACCTGCGTCAACTGCTGTCGCAGGGCTGAGGATGGCCATCAGCCCAGCCGAGGCCGCGCATCGTGCGGCCTCGGATCGTGAATCGGTCGCCTGGGTCGACGAGGCCGACCGCCTGCTCGGCGCCCTGCCACGGGCCGAACTGCGCGAGCGTGGCCTGATCGGCCGCTGCACCTTCATCCTGCTGTTCAACAGTGCCGGCGAGCTGTGCGTGCATCGGCGCACCCTGAGCAAGGCGCTGTATCCCGGCTACTGGGACGTGGCTGCCGGGGGCATGGTGGCGGCCGGGGAGAGCTACGCGGAGTCGGCGGCGCGTGAACTGGAGGAGGAGCTGGGCATCGGTGGCGTCGAGTTGCGCTTTCATGAGCGCTTCTACTTCGATCAGCCCGACAACCGCCTGTGGTGCGCGGTGTTCTCGGCGGTTTCCGATGCGCCGCTGCGGCTGCAGCCGGAGGAGGTCAGCGAGGCGCGTTTCGTCAGCATCGCCCGGGCCGAGGCCGACAGCCTGGTCCAGCCGTACTGCCCCGACTCGCTGGCCGCCTTGCAGCGCTACAAGGCAGGGTTGCGTTAGTGTTTGGGGCACGAAGCGGCCCCAGGATTGCCAAAGCACCGCTCGACTGACTGGCCTACCCGCGAAGGGGTCGCAAAACATTCGTAAAATGGCGCATCCGGGTACTTAGCAACCGGCGGATTTATCGTTAAACTGCGCGCCCTTTTCGGGCTGCCGCAGGACCTGCGGCAGTAGCGCTGCCCCTGCCAGAGTGGGGCTTCGCGGTCGGCCCTGGCTCCAGGCGTCGACCAGTTTTTGTCCTCAGCAAGAGGAACAAAAGTGGCCAAGAAAGCTTCTTCCTTCGCCGCCCTTGGCGGTCTTGTGTACTCCACCGATGCCGGTCGGCATTGCCCGGACTGTGGCAAGCCGGTGGACGCCTGCATCTGCAAGCAACAGGTCATCCCCGCAGGGGATGGGATCGCCCGTGTGCGCCGCGAAAGCAAAGGCCGGGGCGGCAAGACCGTGACCACCATCAGCGGCGTGCCGCTGCCCCTGGACCAGCTCAAGGAGCTGGCCAGCAACCTCAAGCGCCGTTGCGGCACCGGGGGCGCGCTGAAGGATGGGGTCATCGAGATCCAGGGCGACCACGTCGAGCTGCTGCTCGCCGAGCTGGCCAAGCAGGGCTTCAAGGCGAAGAAATCCGGCGGCTGATGCCGGTTGCGCGATTTTTTGCCCTGGGCTTTCTAAACTCGTTCCCGTAGCCAGGGTCTATCCCTGGACACGGGCGAATCGTCATTTTCAGTTTCTACACTGCATCCGCCTCCTGCGCGGGGCAGTGTCTTCGACTTTATCTACAGGGGACTTGAATGTCCGTACGACGCACACGCAAAGACGATGGCAGCCAATGGACCGTGGCCGACAGCCGCAGTGTTTACGGTATCCGCCATTGGGGCGCTGGTTATTTCGCCATCAATGAAGCCGGGCGCGTCGAAGTGCGCCCCAACGGCCCGGACAGCGCGCCGATCGATCTCTATGCGCAGATCGACGAGCTGCGCCAGAGCGGTCTTTCCCTGCCGCTGCTGGTGCGCTTCCCCGACATCCTGCAGCACCGCGTGCGCCAACTGACCGGCGCCTTCGATGCCAACATCGCGCGCCTGGAATACCAGAGCAAGTACACGGCCCTGTACCCGATCAAGGTCAACCAGCAGGAAGCGGTGGTGGAGAACATCATCGCCACCCAGAACGTCTCCATCGGCCTGGAGGCCGGCTCCAAGCCCGAGCTGCTGGCGGTGCTGGCGCTGGCGCCGAAGGGCGGTACCATCGTCTGCAACGGCTACAAGGACCGCGAGTTCATCCGCCTGGCGCTGATGGGCCAGAAGCTCGGCCACAACGTGTTCATCGTCATCGAGAAGGAGTCCGAGGTCGCCCTGGTGATCGAGGAGGCTGGCGAGCTCAAGGTCAAGCCGCAGGTCGGGCTGCGCGTGCGCCTGTCGTCGCTGGCATCGAGCAAGTGGGCCGACACCGGGGGCGAGAAATCCAAGTTCGGCCTGTCGGCCGCCCAGTTGCTCTCGGTGGTGCAGCGCTTCCGTGAGGCCGGCCTCGACCAGGGCATCCGCCTGCTGCACTTCCACATGGGGTCGCAGATCGCCAACCTGGCCGACTACCAGCACGGCTTCAAGGAGGCCATCCGCTACTACGGCGAACTGCGCGGCCTGGGCCTGCCGGTGGATCATATCGATGTCGGTGGTGGCCTGGGCGTGGACTACGACGGTACTCACTCGCGCAACGCCAGCTCGATCAACTACGACATCGACGACTACGCTGCCGTCGTGGTCGGCATGCTCAAGGAGTTCTGCGACGCCCAGGGCCTGCCGCACCCGCACATCTTCTCGGAAAGCGGCCGCGCCCTGACCGCGCACCACGCCATGCTGGTGGTGCAGGTGACCGACGTGGAGAAGCACAACGACGAGGTGCCGACCATCGAGAACAAGGAAAGCCTGCCCGAGAGCGTGCGCTGGCTGGCCGACCTGCTCGGGCCGACCGACATCGAGATGGTCACCGAGACCTACTGGCGCGCCACCCACTACATGAGCGACGTGGCCGCCCAGTATGCCGATGGCAAGGTTTCGCTGGCCGAGAAGGCCCTGGCCGAGCAGTGCTACTTCGCCCTCTGCCGGCGCTTGCACAACTCGCTCAAGGCTCGCCAGCGCTCGCACCGCCAGGTGCTCGACGAGCTCAACGACAAGCTGGCCGACAAGTACATCTGCAACTTCTCGGTGTTCCAGAGCCTGCCCGACACCTGGGCCATCGGCCAGGTCCTGCCGATCCTGCCGCTGCATCGCCTGGACGAAGAGCCCCTGCGCCGCGCCGTGTTGCAGGACCTGACCTGCGACTCCGACGGCAAGATCAACCAGTACGTCGACGAGCAGAGCATCGAGACCAGCCTGCCGGTGCATGGCGTCAAGGAGGGCGAGGACTACCTGCTGGGCATCTTCCTGGTCGGTGCCTACCAGGAGATCCTCGGCGACATGCACAACCTGTTCGGCGACACCGACTCGGTGAACATCTACCAGAACGCCGATGGCAGCGTGTACCACGCCGGCATCGAGACCCACGACACCATCGAGGACATGCTGCGCTACGTGCACCTGTCGCCGGAAGAGCTGATGACCCACTACCGCGACAAGGTCGCCAGCGCCAAGATCAGCGCACGGGAGCGCACGCAGTTCCTCGATGCCCTGCGCCTGGGGCTGACCCGGTCTTCGTATTTGTCTTCGTGATCCAAGGGGGCCGCTTTGCGGCCCTTTCCGACCGGTCCGGCGTCCCGCAAGGCCGCTCCCATACGAGGAAGACGGTGGGTGTTCAGCGCACCCACTGATCCCTTTGCTGCAGTCGCCAGCCGAGCCAGCCCAGGCTCACCGCCCGCAACCCCATGAACCCCAGGAACGCCAGCCACAGCCCGTGGTTGCCGAGCCCGCGCATGCCCAGTGCCAGGGGCAGGGCGAGCAGCACGGAAAGCAACATGGCATTGCGCATTTCCCGTGCCCGGGTGGCGCCGATGAACAGGCCATCGAGCAGGTAGCTCCACACCGCGACCAGCGGCAGCACGGCGAGGTAGGGCAGGAAGGGGTAGGCGGCCGCGCGCACGCTGTCGATATCGGTCTGCAGATCGATGAACAGGTGCCCACCGAGCAGGAACAGCACGGCGAAGCCCAGGCTGGTGAGCAGCGACCAGCCGCAGGCCACCACCATCGCGCGGCGCAGGGCGTCACGGTCGCGGGCGCCGATGGCGTGGCCGCACAGCGCTTCGACGGCATGGGCCAGGCCGTCGAGGGCGTAGGCGGTGAGCATCAGGCCATTGAGCAGCAGGGCGTTGGCCGCCACCGTGGCTTCGCCCAGCCGCGCGCCCTGGACGGTGACCAGCAGGAACACCAACTGCAACGCCAGGCTGCGCAGGAAGATGTCGCGGTTGACCGACAACAACGGCCGCCAGGCCTGCCAGCGCTTCAGCGCCTGCCAGGCGATGCGCCCGGGGTAGGCGCGTAGGGCCGGGCGGGTCAGGGCCAGGCCCAGCAGGGCGGCACTCCATTCGGCGATCACCGAGGCGCGTGCCGAGCCCAGGACACCCCAGCCCAGGCCGAGGACGAACCACAGGTTGAGGACGATGTTGAGCAGGTTGGTGACCAGCAGGATCGCCAGGGGCGCACGGGCGTTCTGGGTGCCGAGGAACCAGCCGACCAAGGCATAGCTGGCCAGGGCTGCCGGCAGACCGAGCAAGCGGGTGTGGAAGAAGTCCTCGGTGGATTGCTGCAGCGCTTCGCTCGGTTGCATCGCGTGCAGCGCCAGTTGGCTGAAAGGTAGGGCCAGCAGGCCGATCAGCAGGGCGAAGGCGAGCGCGAGCAGCAGCCCCTGCACCAACACCTGGCGCAGCGCGGCACCATCGGCGCGCCCGGCGGCCTGGGCGGCGAAGCCGGTGGAGCCCATGCGCAGGAAACCCATCAGCCCGACCATGAAGGTGAACAGGGTGGCGCCCACCGCCACCGCACCCAACTGGTGGGCATGGGGCAGGTGGCCGATCACTGTGCTGTCGACCAAGGCCACCAGCGGCACCGAGACGTTGGACAGGATCATCGGTGCGGCCAGGGCCCAGACCTTGCGGTGGGTACGGCGGTCGCGCCAATCGGTGGACAGTTGGGACATGCGGGCTCCTGGGCAAGCGTGGGCTGCCTATCCTCGACTGGCGCTTCGCGGGCAAGCTCCGCAGGGCATGAGCCGATCACACAGGATGTGATGTGCAGGGCCATGGGGAGCGGGCTTGTCCGCGAAGTGCCGAGCGCGTGATTCCATACACCGCACTGGCTAGGCAAACGCGCATTCTAGCGGCCGGGCCGCAGGTACGCCCCCTGCCGTTGCGCTATAGTTGCGCCCTTACGTACATGCTGCCGAAGAGTTTCCTTCCCATGCTCGACAAAGGATTGTTGCTGGCCTGCGTGCTGGCCCTGCTCAGTGCCTGTGATTCTTCCTCGCCGGACAAGCAGCCCGCGCCCGCCGAAAAGCCGGCCGCCACTGCCCCTGCCGAAACCGCCGCACCCAGGCAAGAAGACCCGGCCGCCCTCGCCAAGCGCTACGAAGGCCGTGAGCTGACCGTGCTGGACGTCTCGGAGGTCCAGCTCGACGGCGCCAGCAGCCTGTCGATCAGCTTCTCCGCGCCGTTGGATGCCAACCAGGACTTCGCCGCCAAGGTGCACCTGGTCGACACCGTCAAGGGCAAGGTCGACGGTGCCTGGGAGCTTGCCGAGAACCAGATGGAGCTGCGCCTGCGCCACCTGGAACCCCAGCGCAAGCTGGTGCTGACCGTCGACAAGGGCCTGCTGGCGGTCAATGGCAAGCGCCTGGAGAAGGAGTCGATCAGTCGCCTGGAAACCCGCGACCTGCAACCCACCGTGGGCTTCGCCAGCCGTGGTTCGCTGCTGCCCACGCGCCTGGCAGAAGGGCTGCCGGTGATCGCCCTGAACGTCGACAAGGTCGACGTGGAGTTCTTCCGCATCAAGCCGGACATGCTCTCCAGTTTCCTGGTCAACTGGGGCCGCAACAGCAGCCTGTACGACTACCAGTCGAAGGAGACCCTGGAGATGGCCGACCTGGTCTACAGCGGCCGCTTCGACCTCAACCCGGCACGCAACACCCGTGAAACCGTGTTGCTGCCGATCGCCGGGATCAAGCCGTTGCAGGAGCCAGGCGTGTACTTGGCGGTGATGCGCGCCTCGGGTACCTACGACTACTCGCAGCCGGCGACCCTGTTCACCCTCAGCGACATCGGCGTTTCCGCCCACCGTTACCGCGACCGCCTGGACGTGTTCGCCCAGGCCCTGGAGGGCGGCAAGGCACTGGCAGGCGTGAACCTGGAACTGCACGACGGCAAGGGCAAGCTGCTGGCCCAGGCCGAGACCGACGGTCGCGGCCATGCCCAGTTGCCGATCACGCCCAAGGCCGACACCCTGATCGCCACCCAGGGCGTGCACACCACCCTGCTGCGCTTGAACACCGCTGCCCTGGACCTGGCCGAGTTCGATATCACCGGCCCCCAGGCCAACCCGCTGCAGTTCTTCATCTTCGGCCCGCGCGACCTGTATCGTCCGGGCGAGACCGTGCTGCTCAATGGCCTGCTGCGCGACCAGGACGGCAAGCCGGTGAAGGCCCAGCCGGTGACCGTGGAGGTCCGCCGGCCCGATGAGCAGGTCAGCCGCAAGTTCGTCTGGGAGGCCGATGCCAATGGCCTGTACCAGTATCAGTTGCAACTGGCGGGCGAGGCGCCGACAGGTCGCTGGCAGTTGTTGCTCGACCTGGGCGGCGGGCGCAAGCAGGTCCATGAGTTCCTCGTCGAAGACTTCCTGCCCGAGCGCCTGGCCCTCGAGCTCAAGGGCAGCAGCACGCCGCTGAGCCCGGAGCAGACGGCCCATGTCCACGTCAATGGCCGCTACCTCTATGGCGCCCCGGCCGCCGGCAACCGCCTGAGCGGGCAGGCCTACCTGCGCCCTCTGCGCGAGGCGGTACCGGCGTTGCCGGGCTACCAGTTCGGCTCGGTCACCGAGAGCGAGCTCAACCAGGACCTGGAACTGGACGAAGTCACCCTCGACCAGGCCGGCAAGGCCCGTCTGGACATCGAGAGCCGCTGGGCCGAGGCCCGTTCGCCCCTGCAACTGACCGTCCAGGCCAGCCTGCAAGAGTCTGGCGGCCGGCCGATCACCCGCCGTCTCGAGCAGCCGATCTGGCCAGCCGAGCGCCTGCCGGGGCTGCGCGGCCTGTTCGACGGCGACGAGACCGATGGCGATGCCCCGGTGCAGTTCGAGTTCCTGGTGGCCGACCGCGAAGGCCACAAGCTGGCCGCCGATGCGCTCAAGGTGCGCTTGGTCCGCGAGCGCCGCGACTACTACTGGAACTACTCCCAGAGTGACGGCTGGAGCTACAACTACAACGAGAAGTTCCTCACCCAGAGCGAGGAGACCGTCAGCGTCAAGGCCGGGGGTACCGCCAAGCTGAGCTTCCAGGTCGAGTGGGGACCGTACCGGGTCGAGGTGGAAGATCCGCAGACCGGGCTGGTCTCCAGCGCGCGTTTCTGGGCCGGCTACCGCGCCCAGGACAACGCCGAAGGCGGTGCGGTGCGCCCAGACCAGGTCAAGCTGGCCCTGGACAAACCGGCCTATGCCGACGGCGCCACCGCCAAGGTCACCGTGACCCCGCCAGCCGCCGGCAGCGGCTACCTGATGATCGAGTCCAGTGACGGTCCGCTGTGGTGGCAGGAGATCGAGGTGCCTGCCGAGGGCAAGGCCTTCGACGTGCAACTGGACAAGAACTGGGCGCGCCATGACCTGTACATCAGCGCGCTGGTGATCCGCCCCGGCGAGCGCAAGGCCAACGCCACGCCCAAGCGCGCCGTGGGTGTGCTGCACCTGCCACTGGAGCGCACCGAGCGCAAGCTCGCCCTGACCTTGCAGGCGCCGGAGAAGATGCGGCCCAAGCAGCCACTGACGGTGAAGTTCAAGGCCGCCAATGCCGATGGCAGTACGCCCAGGCACGTGCATGTGCTGTTGTCTGCGGTGGACGTGGGCATCCTCAACATCACCGACTTCAAGACCCCCGACCCGTTCGCCAGCCTGTTCGGCCGCAAGGCCTACGGCGCCGACCAACTGGACATCTACGGCCAGTTGATCGAAGCCGGCCAGGGCCGCCTGGCGAGCCTGGCATTCGGTGGCGACGCGGCCATGGCCAAGGGCGGCAAGCGCCCCAACACCACGGTGACCATCGTCGCCCAGCAGAGCCTGCCGGTGACCCTCGATGCGCAGGGCGAGGGCCAGGCCACCGTCGAGATCCCCGACTTCAATGGCGAGTTGCGCCTGATGGCCCAGGCCTGGAGCGACGATCGCTTCGGCATGGCCGAAGGCAAGACGGTGGTTGCCGCACCGCTGATCGCCGAACTGTCGACACCGCGCTTTCTCGCCGGCGGCGACCGCACCAGCCTGGCCCTGGACCTGGCCAACCTGTCGGGGCGGGCCCAGCAGTTGAGCGTGCAGGTCAGCGCCGGGGGCCAGTTGAGCCTGGCCGGCGAGGGCTCGCAGAGCGTCAGCCTGGCCGAGGGCCAGCGCAAGACCTTGCTGATCCCGGTGCAGGCCCAGGGCGGCCTCGGCCAGGGCAAGGTGCAGGTGCGGGTCGAGGGCCTGCAATTGCCGGGTGAACCGGTCAACGCCTTCGAGCGTGAGTGGACCCTGGGCATTCGACCGGCCTACCCAGCGATGCTCAAGCACTATCGCGTCGCCTTGAAGGACCAGCCCTGGACCTTGCCGGAAGGCGACCTGGCGGCGTTCGAACCGGCCGGCCTGGAAGCCAGCCTGGCGCTTTCCAGCCGCCCGCCGCTGAACCTCGCCGAGCAGATCCGCGCCCTCGAGGCATACCCCTACGGCTGCCTGGAGCAGACCGCCAGCGGGCTGTACCCGTCGCTCTATGCCGATGCCGAGAGCCTCAAGCGCCTGGGCATCAAGGGCGAGCCGGCCGATGTGCGCAAGCGCAAGATCGAGATGGGCATCGAGCACCTGCTGGGCATGCAGCGCTACAACGGCAGCTTCGGCCTGTGGAGCTCGGACAGCGAAGAGGAATACTGGTTGACCGCCTATGTCACCGATTTCCTCCTGCGCGCCCGCGAGCAGGGCTTCGGCGTGCCGGCCGAGGCGCTGAAGAAGGCCAACGAGCGCCTGTTGCGCTACGTGCAGGAGCGCAACCTGATCGAGGTGGACTACAGCCAGAACGCCGATCACACCCGCTTTGCCGTGCAGGCCTACGCGGCCCTGGTGCTGGCGCGCAACCAGCAGGCTCCGCTGGGCGCTCTGCGCAGCCTGTTCGAACGGCGCAGCGATGCCCGCTCCGGCCTGCCCTTGGTGCAACTGGCGGTGGCGCTGGACAAGATGGGCGACAAGCCTCGTGCCCAGCAGGCGCTGCAGGCAGGCCTGGGTGCCGGCCGCAGCGAGGGCTGGATGGCCGACTATGGCAGTGCCCTGCGTGACCAGGCGCTGATCCTGGCATTGCTGCAGGAGAACGAGCTGGCCAGCGACCAGGTCGACCAGCGCCTGTTCGCGCTGTCTGACGAACTGGCGGCCAATCGCTGGCTGTCGACCCAGGAGCGCAACGCCCTGTACCTGGCCGGCCGCGGCCTGCTGGGCAAGCCGGAAGGCCAGTGGCAGGCACGCCTGGACAGCGCTGGGGAGGTTCGCGCGTTCAACAATGCCGAGTCGGGCATGAAGCTCGAAGGGGCGCTGCTGAGGTCGCCGCTGACCGTGCAGAATGAAGGCAGCGAGACGCTCTACCAGCAACTGACCCTCTCCGGCTATCCGCGTCAAGCACCGGCGGCAGGCGGCAATGGCCTGGAGATCCGCCGTGAGTACCTGGGCATGAACGGCCAGCCATTGGACCTGCGCAACCTGCGCAGTGGCGACCTGGTGCTGGTGCACCTGGCGCTGAAGGCCAGTACCCAGGTGCCGGATGCGCTGGTGGTCGACCTGCTGCCGGCGGGCCTGGAGCTGGAGAACCAGAACCTGGCGCAGAGCGCTGCCAGCCTGGACAACGCCAGCAGCACGGTGAAGCAGTGGCGCGAATCGATGCAGAACGCCAACGTGGTGCATCAGGAGTACCGCGACGACCGCTATGTGGCGGCGCTCAAGCTCGACAGCTATGGCACCACGCACCTGTTGTACCTGGCCCGGGCGGTGACGCCAGGCACCTACCGCGTGCCGCCGCCGCAGGTGGAGTCGATGTACCGGCCGAACTTGCAGGCGGTCGGGGAAGGGCAGGGGGAGGTGATCGTTAGAGGTCGCTGACGTTCGAGCTTCGAGCCGCAAGCTGCAAGCGGTAAGAAAAAACAGCCGGCGCCGGCCAGTGCGGGCAGTGGTGACTTTCAGATTTTGGGGGCGTTGCGCGCCCCATCGCCGGCAAGCCCCACAGGGGCTTGTGGTGTTCGCGAATCATGTGCCATGCAGCGGGCCTTGTGGGAGCCGGCTTGCCGGCGATGGGCTGCAAAGCAGCCCCACTGCCGCCTAACAGGCTGGCCAGGCTGCTATTGGCCTTTCTTGCAGCTTGTGTTCCGCTACTAGTGCACCACCCAGCTCAACACCCACAGCCCGAGCAGTAACCAGATGATCCCGAGGATGATCGAGGCACGCATGAACGCGCGCACCGCCGAGTACAGCAGCATCAGGCCAATGACCAGCGCGAGGATGCTGACCAGCGAGGTGTCCATCCCCAGCGTGCGTGCCAGGCCATCGATGAAATTACCCCCGGCGTTGGCCAGCAGGTTGAACAGGCCGCTCAATCCGTCGACGATGAAGCGGATCAACGAACCCAGTGCCTGGCCCAGCCACTCGAAAAAACCTTCTACATGCATAGTCGCTTCCTGATGATCGAATCGGCGTGGGTGCCGTTCCCAAGCCTTTGGCCATTAGCTGGCCAGGTCGGTTCCCGATGCCAATGTTAGCCTGCCTGCGTACGCGCACCGCAAGGGCCCTGCGGGGCGTCGGCGTGGCCGGCCTGGTGGCCGTGGCGCTGCTGTGGCTGGCTGACCGCCTATGGCCCTTGCCCCTGCCAGGCGACGACCAGGCGCGGGTGGTGCTGGCCGAGGACGGCACACCGCTGTGGCGTTTCGCCGATGCCGAGGGCGTATGGCGCTACCCAGTCAGCCCTGACGAGGTGTCGCCGCTGTACCTGGAGGCGCTGCTGACCTATGAGGACCGCTGGTTCTACCATCATCCCGGGATCAACCCGCTGGCCCTGGTCCGGGCGGCCTGGCTCAACCTGCGCGGTGGGCGTGTGGTCTCTGGCGGCAGCACCTTGTCGATGCAGGTGGCGCGCCTGCTCGATCCGCACGACCGCACCCTGGCAGGCAAGCTGCGCCAGCTGTGGCGCACCGTGCAACTGGAGTGGCACCTGTCCAAGGGCGAGATCCTGCAGCTCTACCTCGACCGTGCCCCCTTCGGCGGTACCTTGCAGGGCGTGGCGGCGGCCAGCTGGGCGTACCTGGGCAAGTCGCCGAAGCACCTCACCCCGGCCGAGGCGGCGCTGCTTGCCGTGCTGCCCCAGGCCCCCAGCCGGCTGCGTCCCGACCGCCACCCCGAACGTGCCCAGCGCGCCCGCGACAAGGTCTTGCAGCGCCTGGCCGAGTACCAGGTGTGGCCGGCCCGGCTGATCGAGGAGGCGCGTGAGGAACCCTTGCTCCTCGCGCCGCGCCAGGAGCCAGCCCTGGCGCCCCTGCTGGCCCGTCGGCTGAACCGCCCGGGTAGCCCGCCGTTGATCCGCACCACCCTCGATGCGGCCTTGCAACGGCGTCTGGAAGACCTGCTGCTGGGCTGGCGGGCCCGGCTGCCGGAGCGCACCTCGGCGGCGTTGCTGGTGGTCGAGGCAAAGACCATGGCGGTGCGTGCCTACCTGGGCTCGCTCGACCTCAACGATGCACGCCGCTTTGGTCATGTGGACATGGTCCATGCCCTGCGCTCGCCCGGCTCGACGCTCAAGCCGTTCCTCTACGCCATGGCCCTGGACGATGGCCTGATCCATTCCGAGTCGTTGCTGCAGGATGTGCCACGGCGTTACGGCGACTATCGTCCCGGCAACTTCTCCATGGGCTTCAGCGGCCCGGTCTCGGCCAGCTCGGCCCTGGCCCTGTCGCTCAACTTGCCGGCGGTGCAGTTGCTGGAGGCCTACGGGCCGAAGCGCTTCGCTGCGCAGATGCGCATGGGCGGCATGCCGTTGATGCTGCCGCCCCTGGCCGAGCCGAACCTGTCGTTGATCCTCGGCGGGGCAGGTAGCCGGCTGGAGGACCTGGTCGGCGGTTATGCGGCACTGGCCCGCGAAGGCAAGAGCGCGCGTATCCGCCTGCAGCCCCAGGACCCACTGCTGGAGCGGCGGCTGCTGTCGCCCGGTTCGGCCTGGATCGTTCGCCGTATCCTCAGCGGCCAGGCCCGGCCGGACCGCGATCGGCATGCCGAGCTGGTGCCGCGCACGCAACTGGCCTGGAAGACCGGCACCAGCTATGGCTTTCGCGATGCCTGGTCGGTCGGTGTGGGGCCTCGCTACCTGATCGGCGTGTGGATCGGGCGCCCCGACGGTACCCCGGTGCCCGGCCAGTTCGGCCTGGCCTCGGCGGCGCCGTTGATGTTGCAGGTGCATGACCTGCTGAGCAACCGCGACAGCCAGCGGGGCATCGCCGCGCCGGCGGAGCACATACCGGCGAGCGTTGGCGTGGCGGCGATCTGCTGGCCGTTGGGCCAGCCCATGCCGCGCCAGGCCCCCAACTGCCGCCGCCAGCGTTTCGCCTGGACCCTCGACGGCACCACCCCACCGACCTTGCAGGCGGCCGACCAGCCGCTGGGGTTGGGGTTGCGCGAGACGGTCTGGGTCAATGACCAAGGGCTGCGGGTCGATGCCAGTTGCAGCGGCGCCCAGGCCCGCGACGTGGCGCTGTGGCCGGCGCCACTGGAGCCCTGGCTGCCTCGTGTAGAGCGCCGTGCCGCACGCCTGCCGGCGCTGGACCCCGCCTGCCCGCCACAGGTACCGGCCAGCGCGCCGCCGTTGTCGATCGTCGGGGTGCGCCCCGGCGACAACCTGCGCCGTCCGGCCACCAGCCGCGAGCCTTTGCAGCTGCACGTCTCGGCACTGGGCGGCGGCGGCCAGCGCTGGTGGTTCCTCAATGGCCGGCCCCTGGGCGAGACCCGTGGCCAGGACAGCCTGCTGGTGCGTTTCGAACAGGCCGGGCACATCGAGCTCAGTGCGCTGGATGAAAGCGGTGAGACGGCGCGGGTGGAGTTTCAGGTGAACGAGTGAAGGGGGCGGGGCGGCGATGGGCTGCGAAGCAGCCCCAGTGTCACTTGACTGACCGGTTTGTCCCGCGAGTGGTCTGGTTTGATGCCTTGCAGCCTAGGACTTGCCCTACGCGATTTGTCGATCGCCTTCCGATTGCATGGGAAATCCCACCCCTCTTATGGCTGAAATGCGTCGCTGTCTGGTCCGCTCTCCCTACACTCCCGAAACCTTCGTTGAATGCATTCTGAAGCAGGGGCTGCCGCAGACGGCCAGCGCCCTGAATGACTACATCATGCTCATATGAGCTTCATTGCCCCACCACCTGCATCCTCGGTTTGGGAAACAGATTCTCCAGGGTCTCCAGCAACCGTGCGTGATAGATCGGCTTGCGGAACAGGTCGAGCACCTGCAGGCGCAGCAGGTCGCTGACATCTTCCAGGTCCGCATGGCCGGACATGACGATCACCGGCAGGTGCTGGCGGTCCGTGTGGTCGCGCAGGCGCTTGATCAGGCCGATGCCGCTCTCCTCGGGCATGCGCAGGTCGGTGATGACCAGGGCCACGTCCGGGTGGCGGGTGAGCTGTTGCAGGGCTGCCTTCACGGAGGTCGCGGTGTGGCAGCAGAAACCTTCGTTCTCCAGCAGTTCGGCGAGTTCGAGCAGGGCCTCTTCCTCGTCGTCGACCAGGAGGATCTGTTGACGCAAGGAAGAGGTTGGCATGGTCGTCTCCAGTGGATGGGGAAAGATGCCTGCATTGGGGGCGGGCGATCATTAACCAGCATCAGGTGTTATGGCTTCCGAGATGGTTGTCATGATGCTATCCACATGCCCCGAGATATCGCCGACGAACCCCGCCAGCACCACCGCGACCATCGCCGCGATCACCGCGTACTCGATACCGGAAGCTCCGTCCTTGCGTTTCAGGAAGTTCTTGCAGTGGAAAAGGATCTGTTGCAGCAACATGGCACAACTCCTTGCGCGATCAGCGGCGGTAGGCGGGGCCATATGGGTGATGCCCCTTTGCCATCATAGGATTGCCAAGCTGCGCGAAGCTGCAAATGTAAGAAAGCATTATCTCTAAAGTATTGGTTTGAAACGGCCGCGCTAAGTTTCTGTTTTTACAGCGCGTCAATTTTTCGGCTGCGAAAAAGCCCGCCGGCTCATGGCGAATCGTCGACGCTGCGCTACCGTGCAATAGCAAAATAATTACTTTTTGCCATCATTGGGTGCCAGGCGCAGGGAGGGCGGAAATGAGCAGTCGCTTGACCATGATTCTCGCCGTCTTGTTCCTGTTCGCCGCGGTGCTGGCCGGCTACTGGGGACTGGTTCTCAGCCGGCCGCCGGTACCGGCGGTGCAACCGGCCACCGTGGTGGCCGAAGCACCCGTGCCACAGGTCGCCCCGGCACCGGTGAGGCCAGAGGAGCCGCCACGCTCGCCGATCGTGGTGCTGCGCCGCGACGTCGCCGCCCACACGCCATTGACCGAGGACGACCTGCTGGTGGAGCGCCTGCAGGTCGTGCCCGAGGGTGCGTTCCAGCGGCTCGAGCAGGTGCTCGGGCGCAGCAGTGCACGCCCGCTGGCGGCGGGCAGTTGGCTCGACGAAACCAGCTTCCAGGCCGGTGGGCCGCTGGCGCGGATGATCCGTCGGCATGAGCGCGCGGTGGCGGTGGCCGTGGACGAGGTGATCGGCGCCGCTGGGCAGGTACGGCCAGGCGACTATGTCGACGTGCTGCTGTTCCTGCGTGAGGAAAACAACAACCCGCAGGCCACCGCCCAGGTGGTACTGCCGGCCTTGCGCGTGCTCAGCGTCGGCGAGCAGATGGGCCTGGCCAACGATGGCCGCCCGGCGCAGACCGCCGAAGAGCAGAAGGCGCGCCGCGAGTCGTTGGGCAACGCCACGCGCACCGTGGCCCTGGCCGTGCCCGAGGCGTTGGCCAGTCGCCTGATGCTGGCGGCCCAGGCCGGAACCTTGCGCCTGGCGGTGCGCAGCGCCGACGAACACTTGCTGGCGCGCTACTGGTCCGACCCCGAGGCCACGCCCCAGGTGGCCAATGCCCACCGCGATCTCTATCGCTTCAGCCAGCTGTCCCAGGTGGCGCCAGCCAAGGCGCCGTCCACCCGCACTGCGCCGGGCATGCAGGTCATCCGGGGTGCCCAGCCCGACGCTACCCACAAGACTCCCTGACCCAGCAAGGATGCCGCCATGCGTAGTACCGCGCGGATATTCAGACAGTTGTGCCATGCCCTGCCATTGATGGCGATGCTGCCGTTGGCCGAGGCGGCCAGCCAAGGCTGCGCGGCGTTCGCCCAGTTACCCTCGGTGATCGAGATGGACCAGGGCCTGCAGCAGGAGCTGCGTTTGCCGGTGGCCATCAGCCGGGTGGCGGTCGGCGAGCCGAAGGTCGCCGACGTCCAGGCCAGTGGCGAGCGTGCCGTACTGCTGACCGCGGTGGCGCCGGGCAACACCAGCCTGATGCTGTGGACCGCCTGCGCCCCGGCACCGCACCGGGCCATGTTGTTCGTCAAGGGGCGGGCCAGCGTGGACATGGCCGAGGGCGCGCTGTTGCCGTCCCAGGACCCGCAGTTGCCCAGCCAGGTGCAGGCCGATATCCGCTTCGTCGAGGTGCAGCGGGTCAAGTACAAGGAAGCTGGGGCGCGGTTGTTCTTCAAGGGTTCGAACAATAGCCTGATCGGCTCGCCCGGCACGGTACCCAACACTGTCGTGCGCCCTGACCATGTGCCGGGGATCCAGACCAGCGCCAACCCGGTGACCTACGCGGACGTGCGTCCGGGTATTCCTCTCGACAACGGTGTCTTCAACATCGTCTGGGGCGGCGGTAGCAGCCGCTTCCTGGCGATGATCAACGCCCTGGAGAACAGCGGCTTCGCCTATACCCTGGCGCGCCCCAGCCTCACCGTGCTCAGCGGGTTCACCGCGAGCTTCCTGGCGGGCGGGGAAATTCCTATCCCGGTACCGAGCAGTGGCAGCGACAACGTCTCGATCGAGTACAAGGAGTTCGGAGTACGCCTGGCGCTGACCCCGACGGTGATCAGCCGCGACCGCATCACCCTCAAGGTGGCGCCGGAGGTCAGCGAGCTGGACTACAGCAACCCTGTGAACATCGCCGGCACCCTCGTCCCGGGCCTGAAGGTGCGACGCACCGACACCAGCATCTCCCTGGCCGATGGCGAGAGCTTCATCATCAGCGGCCTGGTCAGCAGCAACACCCGCTCTGCCGTGGACAAGTTCCCGGGCCTGGGCAACCTGCCGATCATCGGCGCGTTCTTTCGCCAATCGACGCTCAACCGCGAAGACACCGAGCTGCTGATGATCGTCACCCCACACCTGGTCCAGCCACTGGCGGCCAATGCACGGCTGCCACAACTGCCAGGCGAGCACTTGCGTACCTACGACCCCAGCTGGGGCCAGCTGTTCTTCCTGGAAAACGGCAACTTCGACGGCCGTAGTGGGTTATCACGATGAGCGAGAGCCTGAACCAGACCTACCTGGCCATCACCCGCAACGAGGACGACCTGCACTGGCTGCAAGGCGCCTTGGCGCCGCTGGGCCAGGTGATCGGCGCCAGCGGCGGCAGCCTCGACGAGTTGCTGGCGCTGGTCGATGTGACCTTCAGCAACCTGGTGTTCATCGGCCTGGACCGTGAGCAACTGGTCAACCAGTGCGCCTTGATCGAAGGTGTGCTGGAGGCCAAGCCGATGCTGGCGATCGTTGCCCTGGGCGATGGCATGGACAACCAGTTGGTGCTGCACGCCATGCGCGCCGGGGCACGCGATTTCGTCGCCTACGGCTCGCGGGCCAGCGAAGTGGCCGGGCTGGTGCGGCGCCTGGGCAAGCGCCTGCCGGCGGTGGCCAGCAACCCCAGCCTGGGTGGCCTGAGCGTGCTCTACGGTGCCCAGCGTGGCGCCGATGGTGCACTGCTGACCACCCACCTGGCGCGAGTGGTCCAGGAGAGCGGCCAGCAGACCCTGCTGCTCGACCTCGGCCTGCCGCGCGGTGACAGCCTGGCGCTACTGGGGCTGGAGGCGTCGTTCTTCTTCGGCGATGCCCTGCGCCACTTGCGCCGCCTCGATGCCACCCTGATCGACAGCGCCTTCACGGCCGACAAGGGCGGCCTGCGCATCCTCGCCTACGCCGAGAGCGACGTGCCGCTGGCGCAATCGAGCACCGCCGAGCTGTACATGCTGCTCAGCGCCTTGCGCCAGCACTTCCAGCACATCGTGGTCAACCTCGCCGGGCAGGCCGACAGCGAAGCCCTGCGGACCATCGTCAGCCATTGCGACAAGCTGATCCTCTATACCGACCAGAACATCCTCGACTGCCGGCGCAACCTAGAGGTGCTGGAGCAGTGGCGTGACCGTGGCATCAAGCTCGAGCATGCCGGCCTGTTGGTGGACCGCTACCTGCGCCAGGTGGCGCCGGATGCCGATGCCCTGGCCAAGCGCTACGGCCTGCCGTTGCTCAAGGTGCTGCCCTACAGCCCCGAGGTGCGCCTGAATGCCAAGAACCAGGGGGCGAGCCTGTTCGAGCTGGCGCCGCGGGAAAGCCTGACCCAGGCCTTGCGCGGCTTGGGCGAGCGCCTGGCGCGGCGCTCGGAGAACCTGGCGACACCCACCTTCACCTGGTTTCGCCGCCTGTGGAGCAGCAAATGAGTGGCGACGAACCCTTCGGCGGGCCGCGCCATGCCGCGGCAGACCCGCAGGCACTCAAGCGGGCCCTGCACCGTTTCGTCATCGATGCCATCGAAGACAGCGGGCGCAACCTGCTGGAGGGCGCGCGGCCGGCCCTGACCCAGTTCGTCGTAGAGCAGGTGGGCGACTATGTGGCGCGCCTGCACCTGGCCTTGTCACGCTACGAGATGGAGCGCCTGGCCGAGGAACTGGTCGACGAGCTGACCGGCTATGGCCCGCTGGAAGTGCTGCTGCGCGATGCCAGCGTCACCGAGATCCTGGTCAACGGCCCGTACCGGGTGTTCGTCGAGCGCGCCGGGGTGCTGCAGCAGACCGACCTGCGTTTCATCGACGCCCATCATGTGGAGCGGGTGATGCAGCGCATCCTCGCCCCGCTCGGCAGGCGCCTGGACGAGTCCTCGCCCATGGTCGATGCGCGCCTGCCCGACGGCAGTCGGGTCAATGCCATCATCCCGCCGGTGGCGCTGGACGGGCCTTGCCTGTCGATCCGCAAGTTTCGCCAGGACATGCTCAAGAGCGCTGACCTGCTGGCCACCCGGGCCATCGACCAGGCCATCTTCGACTTCCTCGAGCGCGCCGTGGGGCGGCGCTGCAACATCCTGGTCAGCGGCGGTACCGGCACCGGCAAGACCACCCTGCTCAACATCCTCAGCCAGATGATCGCCCCCCAGGAGCGCCTGGTGACCATCGAGGACGTCGCCGAGCTGCAGTTGCACCACCCTCATGTGGTGCGCCTGGAAACCCGCCCGCCGAACGCCGAGGGCCACGGCGAGATCAAGGCCAGCGAGCTGATCCGCAATGCCCTGCGCATGCGCCCGGACCGTATCCTGCTCGGCGAGATCCGCGGCGCCGAGGTGCTCGATGTGCTCACGGCGATGAACACCGGGCACGACGGCTCGATGAGCACGGTGCACGCCAACACCGCCCAGGACGCCCTGCTGCGGCTGGAAACGCTGGTCGGCCTGACCGGGCGGCAGGTCGCCGAGAAGACCCTGCGGCAGATGATCTGCGCGGCGCTCGACGTGGTGATCCAACTGACCCGCCTGGCCGATGGCCGGCGCTGCGTCAGCGAGGTGCTGGAAGTGGTCGGGGTGCGGGATGACGTCTATGTCACCAATACCCTGTTCCGCCTCGACCGACGCAGCGGCGAGGGCTTCCTGCGCGAGGCGCCGAACCCGGCGGGCGCCAAGCTGCGCCATGAGGGGGTGTTGTGATGGGGCCGTTGTTGCTCGCGCTGTCGCCGCTGTGCCTGGGCATCGCCGTGCTGCTGCTGCGTCTTGGCCTGCACAAGCGGGGCGAGGAGCGCATCCTCCAGCGCCTGGGGCGGGCCTACCAGGCCGTGCGCACGGGCAATGCCAGGCGCGACTGGCTCGACCCGCTGCTGCAGCGTGCCGGGCTGGCCCATGCCGGCTTCAGCCTGCGGCCTTGGCTGCTGGCCTGGTTCGCCCTGGTGCTGGCGGCCTGGCTGGTGTCTGGTTGGGTGGCGGCGCTGGCGCTGTTGCCGGGCATGCCGCTGCTGACCTACCTCTACCTGCACGGGCGCTACCGCCGGCGCCTGGGGAAGATCATCGAGCAGTTGCCGGGGCTGCTGGACTACAGCGTTCGCAGCCTCAAGGCCGGGCGCACGCTGAGCGACGCGGTGCTCGGTGGTATCGACGGCACCCGCGAGCCCTTGCGCTCGGCCATGGGCCGGGTGCGGCGCAACGTGCAACTGGGCGTGCCGCTGGAGGACGCGGCAGGTGAACTGGCCGAGCTGTACGAGCAGGACGAACTACGCCTGTTCGCCCTTGGCCTGCGTATCAACCAACACTATGGCGGCAACGCCAGCGAGTTGCTGGAAAACCTGATCAAGCTGATCCGCGAGCGCGAGCAGGGGGCCCGGCAACTGCGGGCCATGACCGGGGAGACACGGGTCACCGCCTGGATCCTCGGTGCCTTGCCGCTGGCCATGGTCGGCTACTTCCTGCTGGGCAACCCCGGTTACCTGCTGGCCATGTGGCGTGACGACCACGGTCAGTGGATGCTGCTGTTCGCCTTCGCCCTCCAGGCCCTGGGTTGCCTGGTGCTGTGGCGCATGATGAGGCGCTTGTGAACATGGCCTTGCTGCTGTGCGCCCTGTGCCTGTTCGTGGCGTCCGCGCTGCTGGGCCTGCAGGCGGCGCGCCAGTGGCGCGCCCGGCAATTGGTCGCACGTCGCCTGCAAGGGCAGATGGCACGGGAGGAGCGCCTGGGGGACTGGTTGCACTGGTTGGGTAGCACGGCACTGGGGCGACGTTTGCAGACACTCGACGGCGAGACCCAGGCCCTGCTCGACCGGGTCGGTTGGCGGCGCAGCCGTCAGCGGGCGTTGTTCGCCGCCGTGCAGTTGGGGCTGCCGTTGCTGGCCGTGGGGATGACGTTGCTGTTGCAGCATGGCCTGGTGGGCGAAGGCCCAGGGCACTGGCTGGTGCTGCCCTTGTGCGCCCTGGGTGTCGGCTACCTGTTGCCCAAGCGCCTGCTGGCGGTGGCGGCGCAGCGGCGTCAGCAGCGCATTGCCCTGGAGGTCAGCCTGCTGATCCCGTTGCTGCGCATCCTGTTCGAGACTGGGCTTGCGGTCGAGCAGGCCTTGCGGGTGCTGAGCCAGGAGGGCCGCGGCCTGCTGCCGGAGATCAGCGAGGAGCTGCGCCTGGTACTGCAGCGGGTGGATTCGGGCCTTGCCCTGGGGCCGGAGCTGGAAAAGAGCGCCCACCTGCTGGCGGTGGACGAATTCATCGATACCTGCGTGATCCTGCGGCAGTTGCTGGTGCAAGGCAGCGGCGGGATGAAATCGCTGCAGGCGCTCAAGGCATTGCTCGACGACCGCCGCCTGACCCGCTTGCAGGAGCGGGTGTCGAAGATGTCGGCGAAGATGTCGGCGGTGATGATGCTGTTCTTGTTCCCGGCCTTGCTCATCGTCCTGGCCGGGCCGGGCTTTACCGCGCTGGCGCGGGCCTTGGGATCCTGAAGGGAGGGGAGGCGGATGAAAGCGCTGTTGTTGTTCACCGGGTTGTTGCTGCTCGCCGGTTGCGCCGGCCAGCCACCTGATGGCCTGGCCCGGCTGCTGGGCGCTGCCCAGTGCGGCAAGCCGGACGCCAACCAGCAGTTGGCCCTGAACCTGGCGGATGAAATGCTCAACGAAGGCCGGCCCCATGCCAGCCTGGCGCACCTGCAGCAGTTGCCGGATGCGCTCGACCAGGTGCGCCTGCGCAAGGCCAAGGTCTTGCGCTTGCTCGGGCGCAGCGAGGCCGAGCCGCTGTACCGTGGCTTGCTCGGTGGTTGCCTGGCGGCCGAGGGCGAGCATGGCCTTGGCCAGCTCGCCTCGGCCCGGGGCGACGATGCCCAGGCCCTGCGTCACCTGCAGCGGGCCGTGCGCCTGGCGCCGACCGACGAGAAGGTGCGCAACGACCTGGGCGTGGTGTTGATGCACCTGGGCGATCACGAGCAGGCGCGTTTCGAGTTTCTCACCGCGATCGAACTGAAGGACGACAACACGCTGCCGGCGGTCAACCTGGTGACCCTCGCGCTGGTCCAGGACAACTGGCAGCAGGCTGCCGACCTGGTGGCCCGGTTGCGGCTCAGGCCCGAACAGTTCGCCGAGGCCCAGGCCCGGGCGACGCAGTTGAAGACGACCGGGCGTGGCGCGACGCCGCTCGGTTGAATCCAAGGGAGGAGATGCCCATGCTCAAGTGCGTGATCCTGTTGGTCGGCCTTGCCGGCCCCCTGGCAGCGTTGGCCGAGGAGCCGGCGCAGACGGCCACCGAAGCGCTCTTGCAGGTGCAGGCGAGCAACCAGCAGGCCTCGCCGACGCCACAGGTGCAGACCGCCCGGGAGCGGGAGCAGGCCCTGCAGCGCTGGCTGGACAGCTACAAGTACCCGATCCCCGAGGTTTTCCGCTGGCAGTCGGTTGGTTCGTCGGGTGACTGAGCTGGCTCATCTGGTACCGCTTCGCGCCCCATCGCCGGCAAGCCGGCTTCTGCGTCGATCTCAAGAGCGGCGCGGGCTCTATGGGAAATCTGGGAGCAGGGACCGAAAGAGCAACAGGACCCTGTGGGAGCGGGCTTGCCCGCGAAAAGGGCGCCGCCATGCTAGTAATGCTGTTCACTTAAGCCATTGGGGCCGCCTTGCGGCCCTTCGCGGGCAAGCCCGCTCCCACAGGGGCCGCGTAAAGCCACTATCAGTTCTCTGCGTGACAGCGCAGCTCAAAGGCTGGGTAATCTCCTACAAGTACGCTGCAAACCTCAAGGAATGCACGATCCTGTGGGAGCGGGCTTGCCCGCGAAGGGCTGCAAGGCAGCCCCAATCGATGTCACATCAGACTTAAGTGAACAGCATCAGCCGCCGTGCCAGGGGCTTTCAATGGGCCGTAAAGCGCTGGTGCACCGGTGACGAACGCGGCGTCAGCGCCAGGGCCAGTTGGGTACGGTTGTGCATGTGGGTCAGGCGCAGGACCTGGGACACGTAGAGCTTGACCGTGTTCTCGGTGATGCCCAACTCGCAGGCGATCTGGTAGTTGGTCTTGCCCTTGCTCACCAGCCTGGCGACTTCCAGCTGGCGCGGCGAGAGCTTCTCGAAGTTCGGCGGCAGTTCGGCCTCGGCCTCCTCGGGATCGCCGGCACGGCGCTGCACACCCAGGCCACGGGCCTTTTCCAGGTCGTGGTAGAGATCGTCGATGGACTCGGCCAGCTCCTGCAGGCGCTGGTTCAGCTTGCCCAGCTCACGCAGGTTGCGCTGGCGCTCCAGCAGCGCCTGCTCCTGGCGGCGCACGCCCTCGAGCAGCTCGTCCAGGTCGATGGGCTTCTGGTAGTAGTCGGCGAAACCTTCGCGCAAGGCGCGGATGACATCCTGCTTTTCGGCCCGCCCGGTGAGCATGATCGCCTCGAACATGCGCCGGCGCCCGGACAGCGCTTTCAGCATGCGGACCAGCTCGATCCCATCGCGTCCGGGCAGGTGCAGGTCGCACAGCACCAGGCCAATGCCGTCATCGGCCTGGTAGCGCTCGATGGCCTGCTCCGTGGAATGGGCCGGGACGCAGCCGTAGCCCTGGTACTCGAGAAATTCACACAACTGCTCGACGATCAACGCCTGGCCGTCGACGACCAGTAGCTTCACCTCACTGATGGATTTGTTCACGATCGACTCCCTGTTCGACTCGGTCCTGCTCCTGGGCCAGAGAGACTGGCCGCTAAAGACACTAGTCGCACTTTGCGAGTATGTACACGGGCTGTACGACGAATCTGGACCGAGTAGTCATTTACGGGATCCAGACGGCCGTCAGCAGGAAGCCCGCCAGCACGAAAGGCGCGAAGGGTTGTTTCTCGTCGACCTCTTCGGCCAGTTGCTGCAAGCGTTTCCTCACCTTGGGGCTGAGCAAGGCCAGCAGGCGACGCCTGGCGAGCATCCAGGCCAGCACGGTGATGCCGGCGCCGATGAAGGTGCCGAGCACGTACTGGTGGCTGGTGGCCAGGGCCAGGGCGCCCATCAGCTTGACGTCGCCGGCGCCGAAACGGCCAAGCATGTAGCCGGGCAGGGTAAGCAGCATGACGATGGCCAGCGCCCAGCCGGCATCGCTGGGATCGGCGCCGATCCAGCTGTGGCCGGTGGCGAACAGCCAGGCCAGCGCAGCTGCGGCGACACCCAGTGTCAGGGCGTTGGAAAGCTGTCGTTCACGGATATCTTGTTCGGTGCACAAGGCAAGCCACATCAGGAGAACAATGCTTTGCATTGGCAAATTGCCATCCCTATTCGTTGAACGGTTCTATGCTGTCAGTCAGGTGTCATAGTCAGGGTAGACGCGAACATGAAAGCAAGCCTGGCGGGACGGCAAAAAGGTGCGGCAGCCATCGAGTTCGTCGCCGTTTTCATGGTGTTTTTCGCGGTGTTCTATGGCTTGGTCAGCCATGCGTTGCCGATGCTGATGTTGCAGTCGTTCAACCAGGCCAGCAGCGAGGCGGTGCGTCGCTGCGTGGCGCTCGACCCGGGCGGCGAGCATTACCGAAGCGACGTCGACAGCCTTGCCCGGGAGGTGGTCGGGCAGCAACTGGCCTGGATGCCGGCGGCCCTGGGTTTCAGCGTCGTCACCGATACGAAGGTCACCTGGAGCGGCGACAACCTGCTGACCGTCTCGATCGACTACCCTCGCGAGCGCCTGGTCCGCGTACTGCCGGTGCTGGTGCTGCCCTTGATCGGTGAGGTGCCACGCCTGCCCGAACGCCTGCAGGCCGAAGCGAGCCTGCAACTGTGAGCGGCCTGTTCGATCGCTGGCGTGCGGCGCCACCGAGCGCGCACGAGGCCGAGGTGCCACTGGCGGTGGGCCTGCAACTGTGGCTCGATGCCCAGGGCGCGGTGCAGCGTCTGTCTGGCCCGTTGCGTACCCTGCTGGCCTTGCCCGCCCACGGTGGCGGGCGGGTGCATGACTACCTGGAGCGGCACAGCTGGCTGGTGCTCGAAGGCGAGCCGGCCGACTGGCAGGGGCTACCCCTGGACCTGGATTTCCACACCGTCATGGGGCATCCCCTGCACACCCGTGGTTGGCTGATGCGCCACGGTGACGGTTGGTTGCTGCAACTGTTCGATATTGGCGACCTGTTGCTCGAGCGTGCCCACGCCAATGAGCAGCAAGGCCTGCGACAACTGGCGGGAGAGGTCGGCCGCGCCGTGCGCGAATGCGGCGAGGAGCACCTGGCACAGTGCGTGGTGGAGCAGTTACAGCGTCTGGCTGAGTGCTGGCATGCCCCGGCGTTGCGCCTGGTGCTGCGCGAGCCGGCTGGCTGGCGCAGCTTCGCCAGCAACGACGCTGACTGGCCCTGGCCCGAAGACACGCGCCTGCAACCTTGGTTGACGCGGTTGCCGGCCCAGGCGTTGCTCGACAGCCGCGAGCATCCCGAACTGCTGGCGCTGTGCGGGGGTGTCTCGCTGTTCCTGCTGCCTTACTGCCAGGGGGCTGAGGCCGAGGCCTGGCTGCTGTGCGCCGGTGCCCAGGCGCTGCCGCAGACAGCGGCGGCGCAGGGGCTGCTGCAGGCTCTGGTCGAGCCGTTGCTGGGCCGCCATCGGCAGGCCCAGCTGCTGCGCCAGACCCACCACCTGGAGGCGTTGCAGCAACAGCTGGGGGCGGGGTGGTGGGCGTGGCCGCTGCACGGCCCCCTGCATCTGGATCCGTACCTCGCTGCCAGCCTGGGCCTGGCGCGTGAACCGAGCCTTGAGCAATGGCTGGCACGTGTGCACCCGGCGGATCGCGAAGCGGCGCAACTGGCGCTGGAGCAGGCCCGCAGCAGCGGGGAACTGAGCCTGAGCCTGCGTATGCCGGGCGACGATACCCTGGCGGCGCCACGCTGGTTCCATTGGGTCGGGCGCTTGCAGGGGCGGCAGTTGCGCGGATTCTTGCTCGATATCAGCGCACTCAAGGCGCAGGAGCTCCAGGCCGGTGCTGCGCGGGCGCGGCTGGAGAACCTGATCGCCAGTTCGCCGGCGGTGATCTACATCCAGCGTTACGCCGACGGTGCGCTGTACAGCGAGTTCTTCAGTGCCAGCCTGATGCCGCTGCTCGGTTGGGCCGCGGACAGCGAGCAGGCACGCCAGCCGGGCCTGGCGGTGCATCCGGACGATCGCTCGCTGTGGCTGGAGCGCACCCGCAGCTTGTTACGCGACGGCCAGGCGCGCTGCCGCTACCGCCTGTGTGACAGCCGGGGCGGCTATCACTGGGTGCTGGACGAGGCACGCCTGCTGCGCAACGATCTCGGCCAGCCGCTGGAGGTGGTCGGCCTGTGGCTGGATGTCAGCGAGGCGACCGAGGCCGCCGAGCGGGTGCGCCAGAGCGAGGAACGCTATCGGGTGCTGGTGGAGGATTCGCCGGCGATGATCTGCCGCTACCGCCCGGACCTGGCCCTGCTGTTCGGCAACCGGCCGCTGGCCGACTGCCTGCGCTGCACGCCGGAGCAACTGCTGGGCATGAACCTCGGGCAGTGGATGTCCGATGCACAGCGTGGCGAGTTCCTCCAGCGGCTCCAGGCCCTGACCCCCGAGCAGCCGGTGAGCAGTGCGCAGGTCTGCCTGCAGCTGCCTGGCCACGAGCATGCCTGGTGGGTCTGGGCCGACCGTGGCCTGTTCGACGACCAGGGCCGGTTGTTGGAGGTGCAGGCGGTGGCGCGTGACAACACCGAGGTCCGGCGCAGCCAGCGCCAGCTCCTGCAAGGCGCCAAGATGGCGACCCTCGGCGAGCTGACCACTGGGTTGCTGCACGAGATCAACCAGCCCCTCAACGTCATGCGCATGGCCACGGTCAATGCCTTGAAACGGTTGGACAACGGCGCCGCCGAGCCGGCCTACCTGCAAGACAAGCTGCGCCGCATCGAAGCCCAGGTCGAACGCACGGCACGGTTGGTCGACCACATGCGGGTGTTCGGACGTCGCTCCGAGGTCGAGCGCCAGCGTTTCAGTGCCTGGGCGGCGGTGGAAGGGGCGGTGGCCCTGCTCGACGAAGGTCTGCGCGGCAAGGGGGTGACCCTGCGCATCGAGCCTCCGCAGCAGCAGCCGCTGGTGCTGGGGCACCAGGATCAGCTCGAACAGGTGTTGATCAACCTGATGGTCAATGCCCGTGACGCGCTGCTCGAACAGCGCCGGGACGCGCCGTGGATCTGCATGCGCCAGTCGTTGCAGCCCGGGGAGTTGTGCCTGTGGGTGGAAGACAACGGCGGCGGTATCGATCCCCAGTTGCAGGCACGGATCTTCGAGCCTTTCTTCACCACCAAGCCGGCCGGTGTCGGCACGGGCCTGGGGTTGTCGGTGAGCCATGGCATCGTCGAGGGCATGGGCGGCAGCCTGAGCGTGGCCAATGGCGCCGAGGGGGCGTGTTTTCGGATCAGCCTGCCGCTTCACTGCACCAGTTGAGCGCGACCGCTGGAGCAGGTCAGGTTGGCACCGACTTCGGCGTTGACCAGGTCGATGCCGAGCACCTTGAGCAGGGCATTGACCAGCGGGTCGAGCAACGGGCTCAGGAGGTTCCGGATCAGCGGCTCCAGAATGTTCTTCACGCCGTCCAGCAGCCCGGCGGTGAGCACCAGAAGCTCGCCCAGGCCGCTATTGGCGGTGGGTTTGTAGGCTTCCAGGCGGATGCCCGCCAAGGTGTCGCCGAGGCTGCCGACGACCTGGCTGTCGGCCATCGACAGGTAGCGGGGCGGCTGCCCGATGTCGGGCGGCTCGCTGGCGTCCTTGAACAGCAGGGGCATTGCCGTGGCGCCACTGCCCAGCACCTTGCTGTCGATGCGCAGCCCGATGCCGCCCCCGGCGAAGGGCACGCGCGTGCCGCATATCGGCGGCAGGATCAGCAGGCGGCTACAGACGTTGGTCCCGATGTCGATCAACGGGAGCGCCTTGACCGTGGGGGTACCTTGGCTGAAGAACGTCTCGGGGGGCTCGAACTTGCCGACCGCCAGCCTCACCGCTGCCTTCTCGGCAAGCACGCTCAACTGCTTGGGCGCGCAGCTGTAGCTGGCTGGTGGGCCGGGCCTGAGGCGGGCGGAGGCTTTGGCCGCTTCCAGGCCGATATCGATGTGCAGCTTGCCGTCCAGCAGCTTGATGTCGCTGACCTTGCAAGGAATACCCAGGGCGCAGGTGAGTGAATGCACCGTGCCCAGCAGGTTCAGGTTGAGCAGGTTGTTGAGTACGTTGGTCAGGGGCGCCGCCAGGTCGAGGACGGCGTTGGCCAGGCCGGCGATGCCTGACAGCAGCGGCAGGTCGAGAGAGACCAACGCTCGTACCTGCGCGGTGTGAACCGCGATCTCGTCGCTTCGCGGATCGCCTGCTGCGGAGACCTGCTGCGGTTCGATCACCTTCAGGCGTATGCGGCCATTGACCAGGCCCAGCACACTGAGAGGCAAGTCGATGTTGGCGGCGTTTTCGCTGGTCGCAAGCTGGACCACACCCTGCACCAGTTGCAGCAGTTGGACACTGGCATCCAGCCCGGCCTGGGTGGTGCCGTTCTGGATGTCGAGAATCCTGCCCAGCTTCAGGAGCGTGCCATTGCCGCTGCCCACGGCCACCTTGCCGAGGTTGGTGATGACCTCAGCGGCGGCACCGCTCTGCTGCAGCACCTTGACGGCCGCTTGCAGCAGTTGCGTGGCAGTGGCATCGGCGTTGAGCAACTGGTGGTAATCGCCGATGTCCAGGCCCAGGTCGATGGCCAACTGGTCGAGGTAGCGCAGCAGGTTGATATCGGCGTCGGCTAGGCCTTGCCAGCCCGCCACGTCCAGTTGCACATGGCTGCCGAGGGCGCCGAGCAGGGCGTTGAGTATCGCCGACTGACGCGAGTCGACTTTCAGCAGGGTGCTGCGGATGCTCAGCATGGCCTGGGGTGGCCGGGGCATCGAAGCCACTGCGCTGGCGCCGAGGGTCGTGGTCAATGGCAGGTCGCTGCCTTGCACCAGGGTGAAGGCACTGGCGGCAATGCTCGTGGGCACCGTGTTGCGTACCTCGACCTTGATCGCTTCGTTGCGCGAGGTGTCGGAGGTGAAGATGCGCAGGTTGCGGGCATCGGTCTGCAGGTAGCCACAGCTGGCCACGAGGGGGTTGCCGGGGGCATGGCCGTTGCGGGTGGCCGCGGCGCGGGCGAGGGTGCTGGCCTGGGGGCCGTTGCCATTGCAGCCGGCGTGCTGCCCGGCGGCTTCCAGCGCGGCCATGTCGGCGATGCGCTGTAACTTGCGCTGCTCGAGGTAGAGCCTGCCGCTGTCGACCACCAGCAGCAGGAACAGCAGGGCCAGGCCGAGGGTCAGGGCGGCCATCAGGCCGATCGCGCCGCGTTGGCGCACAGCGGAACGGGGAACCACGGGCACTCCTTTGCAGGCCATCGGCCACGCAGCGCAGCGGCGATGAAAGGAGTGTAGTCAGGGTGATGGCAAATTGCCTTGATCGAGTGGCCGTCAGCGCCTCAACGCGGTGGATAGTTGCTCATCAATTGCGCGACGGTCTTCTGGATCGCGGCATTGCGCTCCTGCGGGCTGGGCGGATAGTTGTTCATGATCTGCTCGGCACTGCCGCGCCAGACCAGCTTGCCGTCGCGCCCATCGAACAGGTCGACCTGGATGGTCGCCACCTTGTAGTCGACGCTGCGGGTTTCGTTGTACATCGGCCCGCCCCAGTAGCCTCCCCAATAGCCGCCCCAGGCTCCGCCGTAGTTGGTGGTGATCTGCTGCTGGCGCTGCTCGACGATCAGGTAGGTGCGCACCCTGACGTCTGGCCGGGCATTGGCCTGCGCCGGGCGCAGGCCGCGCTGGTCGAGCTGGTCGGCGACGGCCTGGCGGATGCGCTGTTCGGTCAGGTCGCTCTTGATCCGCGGATCGTCCGGGCGGTACTGCAATGCCGGCTCCTGCCAGGCCCAACTGCGGTACCCGGCGAAGTCGCGGCTGGCGTCGAAATCCTGGGTGACGTTGTTGCTCGCGCACGCGGCCAGCAGCAGCGTGAACGACAGCAGAACGAGGCGGCGCAACATGATGGTTCTCCGGTGCAGGTTAACTGGGAGGATAGCCGTCGAGGGCCTTGTGCACCGATTCGCGCAAGGCCTTCTCGCGGTCGCGTGGCGAGCTCCTGTCGCTGCCGCTCTCGGCGCTGGCGCTCCATACCGGCTGGCCATCGCGGGCATCGAACAGGTCGATCCGCACCACCATCACTTCGACCTCGTAGGTGCGCACGATCGGCACGCTGCCGTAGGCCCCGTAGCCGTGGCGGTAGCCGCCGTAGCCGATGCCGCCATAGGGGTACGGGCCGTAGTAGGGGTCGTAGTAGTCGTAGTCGCGGACCTGGCGCAGGCGTCGCTCCAGGCGCATGTCGGCACTGACCAGCAGGTCGGCGCTGCCACCCCGGGCCGGGCGCAGGCCGTGCTGGTCGAGGGCGCTGCTGATCGCCTCGGCCAGTTGCGCCGGGTCGGCACTGGCACTGGCGCTGGGCAGTTGGCCGTTGCGCCAGCTCCAGCTGCGATAGCGCCCGTAGTCACGAGGGGCTGCCGGGTAGGCACTGGCATCGAAGGTGCTGGCCGCCTGGGGCGGGGCTGGCGGCAGGGGGCGGCCGCTGGCGACATAGGGGTTGCTGCCCTGGCAGGCAGCCAGGGCGAGGGGCAGCAGGGGCAGGCACAAGAGACGGTACCGCATGTGTTCCTCCCGGCAGGCGGGTCAGTGCGGGCGGCAGACCCAGTGCAGGTAGCGGCCCAGCCCGGCGAAGCTTGGATGTCGGCGGTGGGCCAGCTCCATTTCCAGCAGGTCGAGCAATTCGGCCTTGGCCTGGAACTCCTTGGGCATGTAGTCGTGGAAAATCCGCACACCACTTTCGCTTTCGACCTGCCACATGGGTTCAAGTTGCGCCTTGAGCTCGCGGGGATCAAGGGGTTTTTGCGGGGTCAGGCTCTGCTTCTCGCCGGCCAGGCGGTTGCTGCGCAGCTTGCGGAAATGGCCCTTGAGCAGGTTGCGGTAGATCAGTGCGTCGCGGTTGTAGAACGCCAGCGACAACCAGCCGCCTGGGGCGGTCAGCTGGTGCAGCACCGGCAGGATGCTCTCGGGTTCGGCCAGCCATTCCAGCACGGCATGGCACAGGACCAGGTCGAAGGGTTCGGTCAGCTGGCCAAGCAGGTCCTGCCAGGGTGCCTGGATGAAGGTGGCCTGCTGGCCTGCCTCGGCGAAGCGTGCCCGAGCACCGTCGAGCATGGGGGCGGCGGGCTCGGCGAGGGTCACCTGATGGCCGCGCTCGGCCAGCCACAGGGCCATGTGGCCGAGGCCGGCGCCGATATCCAGCACGCGCAGGGGGCGATCGGGCAGGGCCTCGGCCAGGTCGGCCTGGAGTACGGCCAGGCGGATGGCACCCTTGGCGCCGCCATAGATCTTCTCGGCGAAGCGGCTGGCCAGCTCATCGAAGTGACGGTCGTTCATCGGGCGAAACGCCTCTCGCTGTCGGCCAGTTTGGCGCGCACCACCTGTTCCATGTCCAGGCCCAGTTCGCTGCACAGCAGCAACAGGTACAGCACCACGTCGCCGACCTCCTGGCCGGCATGGGCGAGTTGCTCGGGGGGTAGCTGGCGTGACTCGTCCTCGCTCAGCCACTGGAAGATCTCCACCAGCTCGGCCATCTCCACGCTGGCGGCCATGGCCAGGTTCTTCGGGCTGTGGAAGCCGCGCCAGTCGTTGGTGTCGCGGATCCGGTGCAGGCGTTCGGTCAGTTCTTGCAGGTTCATCGGGGGCTCTCCTCTTGGCGCATAGCTTCGGATGAGCCTTTGTGCAAAGCAAGTGCATTGGGGCCGCTTCGCGCCCCATCGCCGGCAAGCCGGCTCCCACAGGGGCCCTGCAAACCGCATCATGCGTGGTCGACTCGCACCTTGCGGGAGCTTGCCGGCGATGGGCTGCAAGGCAGCCCCAATGCCGCTTGGCTCTAGAGCGCGCGCCACCGCCCGAGCATGTGCACCCGTTCGCCATGCCCATCCAGGCGCAAGATACCTTCCGGCCCGGCCTCGCTGGCGCTGAGCACCACCTCGGACGGCAAGCGCACCGGCTTGCGGAAATCCACCTCGAAGGCATAACCGCTGGCCGGCAGGTGGCCTTGCAGCGCGGCCATCGCCATGGCCTTGCTCCACATGCCATGGGCGATGGCCTTGGGAAAACCGAACAGGCGGGCGCTGGGGGCGCTCAGGTGGATCGGGTTGTAGTCGCCGCAGACGTTGGCATAGCGCCGGCCGATGTCGCGGTCGGCATACCAACGGGTGACCTCGGGCAGGTTGCCGGGCTCGAGCTCCGTTTCCTCATCGGCTTGCCCGTCAAGCTGCAGGCCCCGCACCAGCATGCGGCTGCTCTCGCGCCAGAGCGGGCCTAGCGCATCCTCGGCTTCGGTGACCAGGTCGAAGGTGCCGCCCTTGGCATGGGGTTTCAGAGCGTCGACATACACCGCGAAACGCAGGCCATCGACCCCACCCAACGGGCGATACACCTCGATGGCATTGTGCAAGTGAACCAGGCCGAGCAACGGGAAGGGGAAGTCACGGGCCGTCAACAACTGAAGTTGCAGGGTAAAGGCCATGACATGGGGATAGGTCGGCGGCAGTTGGCCATGGTCGGCGAAATGGCAGAGTCGTCGATAAGCCGACAGGTTGTCGGGCTGCACCCGCAGAAAACAGCGCAGGCCGGTCTCGGGTAGGCGGGTGCCGTGGATCTTGCGTTTGCCCAGCGCCCGCAGGTAGAGGCTGGCGCGCGATTCGGGGGTGTGCAGGTCATGCCATTGCCGGTTCATGTTCAGGCCCCCATCAGTGCCTGGCCGCAGACCCGCAGGACCTGGCCATTCACCGCACCGGAGCCGGGTTGGCTGAGCCAGGCCACGGCCTCGGCGACATCCTGGGGCTGCCCGCCCTGGCCCAGCGAGCTCAGGCGGCGCCCGGCCTCGCGCAGGGCCATGGGCATGGCGGCGGTCATGTGGGTCTCGATGAAGCCCGGCGCCACGGCATTGATGGTGCCGCCGCGCTCGGCCAGTTTCGGCGCCCAGGCCTGGGCGAAGCCGATCAGGCCGGCCTTGCTCGCCGCATAGTTGGCCTGGCCGCGGTTGCCGGCGATACCGCTGACCGAAGCGAGTAGGGTGATGCGCGCGTCTTCGCCGAGGGCACCGGCCTCGTGCAGCGCCTGGGTCAGCAACTGGGGCGCCTTGAGGTTGACCGCCATGACCGCGTCCCAGTATTCGGGCGTCATGTTGGCCAGGGTCTTGTCGCGGGTGATGCCGGCGTTGTGGACCACGATGTCGATGCCTTCGGGGAGGGCGTCGAGCAGTTTCGCCGGGGCATCGCTGGCACAGATGTCCAGGGCCAGGGCACGGCCGCCGAGGCGGGCGGCGAGGGCGTCGAGGTCCTGCTGCGCCGGTGGTACGTCGAGCAGGGTCACCTCGGCGCCATCGCGGGCCAGGGTTTCGGCAATGGCCGCGCCGATACCCCGCGCCGCGCCGGTTACCAGGGCGCGACGCCCGGCCAGGGGGCGGGTCCAGTCCTCGACCTGGCTGGCGCAGGCCTCCAGGCGCAGGACCTGGCCGGAGACGAACGCGCTCTTGGGCGAGAGGAAGAAGCGCAGGGCGCCTTCGAGCTGGTCCTCGGCGCCGGCACCGACATACAGCAGTTGCGCCGTGGCGCCGTTGCGCAGCTCCTTGCCCAGCGAGCGGCTGAAGCCTTCCAGGGCGCGCTGGGCTACGCTGGCCAGCGGGTCGTCGAGGCTTTCTGGCGCGCGGCCGAGGATCACCACGTGGGCACAGGGGGCGAGGCTGCGTAGCAGGGGCTGGAAGAACTCGCGCAACTGACGCAGCTCGTCGCTGTCGGACAGGTGGCTGGCATCGAACACCACCGCCTGGAGCCTGGGGCCGAGCCCGGCGACCCAGGCCGGGGCTTGCAGGCCTTCGACGTTGAAGCTGTAGAGCTCGGTGGTCAGGCGTGCGGCGATGGCCTCGAGCGTGCTCGCCAATGGCCCGCCACCCAGCACCAGTGCGCCTTCCACCGGCCGCAGGCGGCCAGCCTGCCAGCGCTGCAAGGGGGCCGGGCGAGGCAGGCCGAGGGCATCGACGAGGCGGCGGCCCAGGTTGGAGTTGGCAAAGCCGAGATAGCGATCGCTCATGTACGGTTCTCCCTGAAGGCAAGCATGCAAGTGTGGACCAAGTTTGCGGGCGGGACGTTCGAATGCGGTAAAAAGACCTAGGCTGTACGGATCGAAATTGTTTCAGGAGGAACATACGCATGCGCTCACCTCGCCGGGTCGCGATCCTGGGTGGCAACCGAATCCCCTTCGCCCGCTCCAACGGGGCCTATGCCAATGCCAGCAACCAGGCGATGCTTACCGCCGCCCTCGAAGGCCTGGTCGAGCGCTATCGCCTGCATGGCCTGCGCCTGGGCGAGGTGGCGGCAGGCACGGTGCTCAAGCATGCCCGTGACATGAACCTGACCCGCGAGTGCGTGCTCGGTTCGCGCCTGTCGCCGCAAACGCCGGCCTACGATATCCAGCAGGCCTGCGGCACGGGCCTGGAGGCGGCGCTGCTGGTGGCCAACAAGATTGCCCTGGGGCAGATAGAGTGCGGGATCGCTGGCGGCGTCGATACCACCTCCGATGTTCCGATCGGGGTCAACGAAGGCCTGCGTCGCATCCTGTTGCAGGCCAATCGCGGCAAGCACCTGGGCGAACGGCTCAAGCCTTTCCTCAAGCTGCGTCCCAGGCACTTGAAGCCCGAGTTGCCGCGCAATGTCGAGCCGCGCACCGGGCTTTCCATGGGCGAGCACTGCGAGCGCATGGCCCAGGGCTGGCAGATCGGCCGCACCGAGCAGGACGAGCTGGCCCTGCTCAGCCACCAGCACCTGGCGGCGTCCTTCGTCGAAGGCTGGCATGACGACCTGCTCACGCCCTACCTGGGCCTGACCCGCGACAACAACCTGCGTCCGGACCTGACGCTGGAGCAGTTGGCCAAGCTCAAGCCGGTGTTCGACCGCAGCGGCCTGGGCACCCTGACCCCGGGCAATTCCACGCCGCTGACCGACGGCGCCTCGCTGGTGCTGCTCGGCAGCGAGCAATGGGCCGAGGAGCGTGGCCTGCCGGTGCTGGCCTACCTGGTCGATGGCGAAACCGCCGCGGTGGATTTCGTCAAGGGCCAGGAGGGGCTACTGATGGCCCCGGTGTATGCCGTGCCGCGTCTGTTGGCGCGCAATGGCCTGACCTTGCAGGACTTCGATTACTACGAGATCCACGAGGCCTTCGCCGCCCAGGTGCTGTGCACGCTCAAGGCCTGGGAGGACGAGGAGTACTGCCGCACTCGCCTGGGGCTGGAGGCGCCGCTGGGGGCGATCGATCGCAGCAGGCTCAATGTGAAGGGCAGCTCGCTGGCGGCGGGGCATCCCTTCGCGGCCACGGGCGGGCGGATTTTGGCGAACATGGCCAAGCTGTTGGCCAAGGC